>DATFMD010000472.1:0-4400 GCA_035267125.1 Nitriliruptoraceae bacterium
CCGCCGGCGCGACGTGGCGCGTTGGCTACCTGGGCCAGGTCCTGGGGATGCTGGTCATCATGCTGGGGTCCGGACTCTGGATGCTGGTCGATCCCGACCGCGACGATGCCCTGGTCCGCCTGGGCGTCACCAGCCTGTTGGGCCTGTGGATGCCCTTCCTGGGGTCCTTCGCGATCTTGATCGCGGGCCTCGAGGATGGCCGTTTCGCGCTCTTGCTGGTCATCGCCTGTACGGCCATGGCCGACATCGGTGCCTACGCGGTGGGCAGCCAGGTGGGCCGCCACAAGATCGCGCCCCGGTTGTCGCCCAACAAGTCCTGGGAAGGCCTGGTCGGTGGTCTGGTCGTGGCTGCCCTCGTCGGCTGGGGCCTGGCCACGTGGCTGTTCCCGGAATTCGACGACGGCCGGGCCGTGCTGGTCGGTCTGGCCTGTGCCGTGGCCGGCTTCGGCGGTGACCTGTTCGAGTCGATGGTCAAGCGCGACCTCGGGATCAAGGACTTCGGCAGCCTGCTGCCGGGCCACGGTGGCGTCCTTGACCGGGTGGACGCGATCCTGGCCGCGCTGCCGGTCGGGTACCTGGTCCTGGTCATGACGTGACCGACCAGGCTGCTCGCGACGACACTGGCGCAGGGTCATCGCCCGACGACGCGCCCCTCGATCCCTACGACCTCTCGCCCGACGAGATCCGGGCGTTCATGGAGGAACTGGGAGAACCGTCCTATCGCAGCGACCAGGTCGTGGCGTGGATCGACCAGGGTGTCGACGACCCCCGGGAGATGACCAACCTGCCGCTGGCGCTGCGCGACATCCTGGCCGAACGCTTCGCACCGACGCGGCCGCGGCTGGTCGCCCACACCGTCGCGGATCGTGGCCGCACGCACAAGTTGCTGTTGGAGTATCGCGACGGGGTGGCCATCGAGACCGTCCTGATGCTCTACCCCAACCGAGCCACGGTGTGCATCTCCACCCAGGCCGGTTGCGCCATGGGCTGTCCGTTCTGCGCCACCGGCCAAGCGGGCTTCCAGCGCCAGCTGTCCGCTGGCGAGGTCATTCGCCAGGTCATGGTCGCCGATGCCGTCCTGCGCACCGGCGAACTGTCAGCTGCCGTCGACGTCGCCGGCGACGACCGATTCGAACTGCCCGCCGGGCATCCCCAGCGCGTCACCAACGTGGTGTTCATGGGCATGGGCGAGCCCATGGCCAACATGCCCGCCACGCTGGCCACCGTCGACTACCTCCACGAACGCCTCGGCCTGTCGGCGCGCAACATCACCGTGTCGACCGTGGGCCTGGTGCCGGCGATGCGACGACTGGCCAACCACGGCAAGCCGGTCACGCTGGCGGTGTCGTTGCACGCCTCCGACGACGCCCTGCGCGACGACCTCGTTCCCGTCAATCGCCAGCACCCGTTGGCCTCGGTGGAAGCGGCCATGGAGGAGTACCGGGCCGCGACGAACCGACGGGTCAGCATCGAGTGGTGCCTGATCGGTGACGTCAACGATTCCGACGAGCAGGCAATCGGGTTGGCGCGCATCGCCCGGCGGACGCGCAGTCACGTCAACGTCATTCCGATGAACCCGACACCGGGTGTCCGGTGGAAGGAACCGGACGACGCGTCGATCACGAGGTTCATGGCCACGCTCGAGGCCCAGGGTGCCAATGCCACGTTGCGCGACACCCGCGGACGCGATGCAGACGCCGCCTGTGGCCAATTGCTGGCCTCCTACACCCTGGGCGAGGGGGCGAGGCTGCCAGTCGCCGTCGGGGCGGCCGAACGCATCGACACGCGCCTGGACGGCACGTTTGGGGGCGGGTCCGAGGATGCCGGAGGTGACCCCGCGTGACCGTCCACCGCCTGGTGATCCTGGGATCGACCGGATCGATCGGCACCCAGGCACTCGACGTGGTCCGGGCGCACCCCGATCGCTTCGACGTCGTTGGCCTGGCCGCCGGGCGCAACCTCGACCTCCTGTTGGCCCAGGCAGACGAGTTCGGTGTCGGAGAGTTGGCGCTCGCGGACGCCGACGTGGCCGCGACGGCACCGGCGGATCGCCACCTCGCCGGTGGGCCGGATGCCGTGGCCGCACTGGCTGGCAGCGAGGCCGACATCGTGCTCAACGGCATCGACGGCGCCGCGGGGCTCGTGGCCACCATGACGGCACTGGAACAGGGCACCCCCGTCGCGCTCGCCAACAAGGAGTCGCTGATCGTGGGTGGCGACCTGGTCGTGGCTGCGGCCGAAGCGGCCGGCGGCCGTGACACGCACCTGCTGCCGGTCGACTCCGAGCACTCCGCGTTGGCCCAGTGCCTGCGGTCTGGCCGCCACGACGAAGTGGCCCGCCTGGTCATCACTGCCTCCGGGGGCCCATTCCGTGGTCGCACGCGTGAACAGTTGACGCGAGTCACGGCTGCCGAGGCCCTTGACCATCCGACCTGGGACATGGGCCCGCTGATCACGGTCAACTCCTCGACCCTGGCCAACAAGGGACTCGAACTCGTCGAGGCCCACCTCCTGTTCGACATCGGCTTCGACGCCATCGAGGCCGTCGTGCATCCCCAGTCGATCGTGCACTCGATGGTCGAGTTCGTGGATGGTTCGACGATCGCGCAACTGTCACCTCCCGACATGCGTCTGCCGATCCAGTGGGCGCTGGGCTGGCCGGATCGCCTCGACCATGCCGCCGTGGCGATGGACTGGACGGCTCCGACGACATTGACGTTCGAACCTGTCGACCACGACGCCTTCCCGACCCTGGGGTTGGTCGTCGCCGCCGGTCGTCGGGGTGGCTCGTTCCCCGCCGCCTGCAACGCGGCCAACGAGGTGGCAGTGGCGGCCTTCCTGGACGGCCGCGTCGGCTACCTCGGGATTCCGGCGGTCATCGAGCAGGTGCTGGCGGCACACGATGCCGCCGGCCCGCCGGCACCTCGTGACGTGGCGGACGTCGTGGCCGTGGACCAGTGGGCGCGTCGCCATGCCGATGAACTCGTGGCGGCCGCACGGGACTGACCCGTGGGTCGTCCGCGTGGGCGACCCTTGCCGGATGGTCGGGTGCGAGGTGGCCACGATGGCCATGCATCCGGCACACTGGGGCATCGGGCCGACGCGCCACCACCAGTTCGAAAGTCCTCGACGATGTCCCAGACCACCGGCATCCTGCTGTTCGTGGTGGGCATTCTCGTGTCGATCATGATCCACGAATGGGGCCACTTCGCCAGCGCACGCAAGTTCGGGATGCGCGCGGACCGCTACTTCCTGGGATTCGGACCGACCGTGTGGTCCACCCAGCGGGGCGAGACCGAGTACGGCGTCAAGGCGTTGCCGCTGGGTGGCTTCGTCCGGATCGTGGGCATGTCGCCGGGTGACGAGCGGCGGCCGCCCGTCGCCGACGAGTGGCTGGACCGCGAGCAGTTGGCGGCCGAGCGTCGCAGCCACGCCGACGACAGCGGCAGTGACGTGTTGACGGTGCCCGCGATCGCGGCGCCGTCGTGGCAGCGCCTGGCCGAGATCCTGGCCGCGCGGGGGACGCCGGCCACCACGGCCGACGCCATCATCGCCGACACCCAGGCTGCCGCCCCGGCCACCCCGGACGAGGCAGCCGTGGCCCTCGACGCCGCGATCGAGACCCACGTGCCGGCACCGGTCGAGCCCGACACCGCGAGCCTGCACCACCGATTGATGCGGGGAGACCAGGGACGCTTCTTCGGTGACAAGCCGGCCTGGCAACGAGCGATCGTGCTGGCTGCCGGTTCGGCGCTGCACTTCACCATCGCGATCGTCCTGATGCTCGTCGGCCTGCTGCTGATCGCCCAGCCCACCGGCGAAGTGACCAACGAAGTCGACATGGTCCAGGCCGGGTCACCCGCTGCCGAGGTCGGCCTGGAGCCCGGCGACGTCATCCTCTCCGTCGACGGCGTGTCCTCCGAGGACTTCTTCGTCCTGCGCGACGTGATCCGTGAGCAGCCCGGCGAACCGGTGGAGCTGGAGGTGCAGCGCGGCGACGAGGTCATGGTCATGACCGCGACGGCGGGGTCGGCGGAAGATCCCGAGACGGGCGAGACGATCGGCGTCGTCGGCTTCGTCCCACTCGAGGCCACTGCCCGCATTCCCGTCGGCCAGGCTCTGGAGGCCACGTTCATCGGCCCCTCGTCGGTGCCGGCCCTGACGTGGGCGAGCATGGGCGCCATCGTGGACGTGTTCGGGCCAGATGGCATCGGTGCACTGTTCGGCCAGATCGCCGGCACCGAGGAGCGCGGGGTCGAAGGCGGCATCTCGATGGTCGGGGGCGCCGCCGTGACCGGCCAGGGTGTCGCGACCTACGGCATCATGTTCCTGCTGTCCATGCTCGTGTCGATCAACATCTTCATCGGAGTGTTCAACCTGTTGCCGCTGCCCCCGCTCGA
>DATFMD010000473.1:0-4320 GCA_035267125.1 Nitriliruptoraceae bacterium
CCCGTCCTGCAACGCCCGGATCGCCGCCATGACCGCTGCCACCGAGATCGACGATCGCTACGACCCGCTGGCCATCGAGCCGGCGCTCGCCCAGCAGTGGTACGACGATCGGCGGTGGGACCTCGACGACACCACGCGTGGCCGTGAGCGCTTCTACGCGCTGACCATGTTTCCGTATCCCTCGGGTGACCTCCACATGGGCCACGCCGAGATCTTCTCGATCCACGATGCGCTGGTGCGTCACCTGCGGATGACGGGCCATCGCGTCCTCAACCCGTTCGGATGGGACGCGTTCGGGCTGCCGGCGGAGAACGCCGCTCGCAAGCGCGGCGCCGATCCCGCCCGGTGGACGCTGGACAACATCGAGGAGCAGGCGGCCTCGATTCGCCGGCTGGGCTACAGCTTCGACTGGTCGACTCGACTGGAGACGTGTGACCCGGCCTACTACCGCTGGACCCAGTGGATCTTCCTGGAGTTGCTGCGTGCCGGCCTGGTCGACCGCAAGGACGGACTGGTCAACTGGTGCCCGGGCTGCGAGACCGTGTTGGCCAACGAGCAGGTCATCGACGGGCGGTGCGAGCGTTCCGACGACGTCGTCGAGCGCAAGCCGCTGACGCAGTGGTACTTCAGGATCACCGAGTACGCCCAGGAACTCATCGACGACCTCGAATCGATCGACTGGCCGGAACGGGTCAAGACGATGCAGCGCAACTGGATCGGGCGGTCCGAGGGTGCCGAAATCACCTTCCCCGTCGCGGGACCCGGCCAGGACGAGGTCGTGGTCTACACGACCCGGCCAGACACCATCTTCGGGGCCACCTACTTCGTGTTCGCCCCCGAACACCCGCTGGTGGCGGCCCGGATGGGCGACGACGAGGAGTTCGCTGCGTACGTGGAGGAGGTGTCGCGTCGCAGTGACATTGAGCGCCAGTCGACCATGGGGGAGGGGCGCCGTGACAAGCGTGGCCTGCGCCTCAACTTCGACATGGTCAATCCGTTCACCGGCGAGCAGATCCCTGCATTCGCCGCCGACTACGTGTTGATGGACTACGGCACGGGTGCGATCATGGCCGTGCCCGTCGGCGACCAGCGCGACTTCGAGTTCGCGCGCGCCCACGACCTCGACATCCGCGTCATCATCCATCCCACCGACGACGACGGCGAACTGCTCGAGCCGCTGGATGCCGACACCATGTCCGAGGCCTACGTCGGACCCGGCGTGATGGTGAACTCCGGCGACTACGACGGGTTGGAGTGGGACGAGGCCAAGGCCCGCATCATCGATGACGTCGAGGACCGCGGCTGGGGTGTCGGGACCGTCAACTACCGCCTGCGCGACTGGCTGATCTCCCGGCAGCGGTCGTGGGGCGCCCCGATCCCCATGATCCACTGCGACACCTGTGGCCCCTGTCCGGTCCCGGCCGACCAACTGCCCGTGCAGTTGCCCGACGACCTCGACTTCCAGGTCAACGGGTCACCGCTGGCGATGCACCCGACGTGGAAGCACGTCGACTGTCCCGAGTGTGGTCGTGCGGCAGTTCGCGACACCGACACGATGGACACGTTCGTGGACTCGTCGTGGTACTTCCTGCGCTACCTCGCCCCCAACGACGACACCAGGGCGTGGCCGATCGACAAGGCGAACGCCTGGCTGCCGATCGACCAGTACACCGGCGGGGTCGAGCACGCCATCCTGCACCTGCTGTACGCGCGCTTCTTCGTCAAGGCGCTGCGGGATCGTGGCCACCTGGCGGTCGACGAACCCTTCCAGGCCCTGCTCAACCAGGGACAGGTCATCCTCGACGGCGCCGCCATGAGCAAGTCGCGAGGCAACCTGGTGACGCCGACCGAGATCGTGGACGAGTACGGCGCCGACACGATGCGCGGCACGATCCTGTTCGCGTCGGCGCCCGAAGACGACATCGACTGGGCCGACATGTCCCCGTCGGGCATGTACAAGTGGTTGTCGCGGGTGTGGCGCCTCAACGTCGAGTTGGGGGCCGACGAGGTCGAGGACGCGGGCTCGGACGCAGACGTCGCAGCCCTTCGGCGTGCCGTCCACGAGCGCATCATTGCCGCCTCGTCCGACTACGACAACCGCAAGTACAACACGGCGCTGGCCAAGATGATGGAGATCACCAACGCCATCATGGAGGCCGACCGGGCCGGTGTGGCCGGAGCACCCATCCGTGAGGCGCTCGACACGGTCCTGCTGCTGTTGGCGCCGATCTGCCCGTTCATCACCGATGTGCTGTGGGAGCGTCGTCATGGCGACTCCGTGCACGACCAGGACTGGCCCGTCGGAGATGCGACGCTGTTGGTGGCCGAGACGGTGGACCTGGTCGTGCAGGTCAACGGCAAGGTCCGCGGCGAGGTGACCGTTGCGGCGGATGCAGACCAGGCCGCCGTCGAGGCCGCGGCGGGGGCCGACGACAACGTCGCCCGATTCCTGGCCGACGGCACGGTCCGGCGGGTCATCCACGTCCCGGGGCGGCTGGTGAACTTCGTCGTGGCGTGACCACCGCGGGCAGCGGTCGGGGGCAGTGTGGGAGAAGTGGTCCGGGGCAACGGTTGACGGCAGCGGTCCGGTGCAGCGGTCCGTTGCAGCGCTCTGGGGCACGACCGAGCCAGGTCGCAGCCATCCCCTTGAGGTGTCGAACGGCTGCCCCCTGGGCTCGTCGGACGGTCGACCTGCTGGGCAGCCCACCGTCGACGTGACCACCGGCCCGCCCTGACAGGGCCACCGAGCCCTAGGTCACCGCGGGAGAGCCGGCGACCATCGCCGAGGCGTGGGCGACCTGCCCGCGCGACGCCCGCTCGGGAGATGACAGCCATGCAATGGGTCCAGATGTTCGATGACGGCAGCGCCAGCCAGCGCGACCTGCTTGGCGGCAAGGGGGCAAACCTCGCCGAGATGACCAGGATGGGGTTGCCCGTCCCCCCGGGCTTCACGATCACGACGCAGGCCTGCAGGGCGTCGATGCAGGACCAGGGCAGGCTTCCCGCGGGCCTGCTCGACGAGGTCCGAGCTGCCGTGCACGAACTCGAGGAGCGGCGCGGCGCCACGTTCGGCAGCGCGGACGCACCACTGCTGATCTCGGTTCGATCGGGCGCGAAGTTCTCGATGCCGGGCATGATGGACACGGTGCTCAACCTCGGCCTCACGCCTGCGGCCTTGCCGGCGCTGGCGGCGCGCACCGACGGCGGGTGGTTCGCGCAGGATGCGCGGCGACGCCTGCTGGACCAGTTCTCGCGCGTCGTCCTCGACGTGCCCGAGGAGGTGATCGCCGAGGCCGGCGCACGACTGCTGGCCGAGCAGGGGGTCGACGACCCCAGTGGCCTCGACACCGAAGGCCTCGAGGAGCTTTCGAAGGCATACGAGGACGCGATTCGCGCCCATGCCGGCCGCGACTTCCCGTGGGACCCCTGGGAGCAGCTCGAGATGGCCATCGCTGCCGTGTTCCGGTCGTGGAACGGACGTCGTGCCCAGACCTACCGCCGCCTCAACGACATCTCCGACGACCTCGGCACCGCCGTCAACATCCAGGTCATGGTGTTCGGCAACGCCGGTGAGAACTCGGGCACGGGCGTCGCGTTCACCCGCGATCCGGCCACGGGCGAAAACGAACCGTTCGGAGACTTCCTGCTGTCGGCCCAGGGTGAGGACGTCGTCGCCGGGATCCGCAACACCGAGCCCCTTGCCCGCCTGGCCGACCACTTCCCGGCGTGTGACCGACAACTGCACCAGGTGTTCGCCCGTCTCGAGCAGCGCTACCGCGACATGTGCGACATCGAGTTCACGATCGAGGAAGGCGAGTTGTTCATCCTCCAGACGCGGGTGGGCAAGCGCAGTGCCACCGCCGCGTTGCGCATGGCCGTGGAGATGGTCGACGAAGGGCTCATCGACGCCGACACGGCCGTGGGGCGGTTCTCGACCGAACAACTCGACCGCCTGCTGCATCCCCGGTTCGATCCCGACGCCGACTTCACGGTGGTGACGACGGGGCTGGGCGCCTCGCCGGGTGCAGCCTCCGGACGGGTCGTGTTCACCGCGGACGAGGCCGAGAGCCGCGCGCACGCAGGCGAGGACGTGATCCTGGTGCGCGACCAGACCTCGCCCGAGGACCTGCACGGCCTGGTTGCAGCCCGGGGCGTGCTCACCAGTCGTGGGGGACTGGTCAGCCATGCTGCGGTGGTGGCGCGCGGCATCGGCACACCGGCGGTCTGCGGCGCCGCGGAGGTCGTGATCGATCACGACGCGGCACTGTTCCGGGTGGGCGACGTCGTGGTGGCGGATGGCGACGTCGTCTCGATCGACGG
>DATFMD010000474.1:0-2933 GCA_035267125.1 Nitriliruptoraceae bacterium
CGGTGGTCGCGACCAGGAGGACGCGGCGGCGCGTGACCTCGAAGTCGTCTCGTGAGTCGCATCCTGCTGGTCGAGGACGAACCCGGGATCGCCTCGTTCATCGCGAAGGGCCTGGCCGCGGCGGGGCACGACGTCGCGGTGGTCGGCGACGGCGATGCCGCCCATGCGGTGGCCCGCGATGACGCCTTCGACCTGGTCATCCTGGACCTGGGGTTGCCCGGCAAGGACGGACACGAAGTGCTGGCAGGCATCCGTGACAGGGGTGAGCAACTGCCCGTGATCATCCTGTCGGCGCGCAGCGGTGTCGAGGACACGGTGGGCGGACTCGACGGCGGCGCCGACGACTACGTCACCAAGCCGTTTCGCTTCGAGGAGTTGCTTGCCCGCATCAACGTGCGGTTGCGGGATCGCCAGTCAGGTCAGTCGAGCCGGCGGCTGGAAGTCGGCGACGTGCGTCTCGACCTGCGCTCCCGGGAACTGCACGCCGGGGGACGAGACCACGAATTGTCGGCCCGCGAGTTCGGACTTGCGGAGTTGTTCATGACCAACGTGGACGAGACGCTGACGCGTGAGCACATCCTGGCCGATGTCTGGGGCTACGAGCATGATCCGGGGTCCAACGTCGTGGACGTCTACGTCGGCTACCTGCGCCGCAAGGTCGGCCATGATCGGATCAGGACCGTTCGTGGGGTGGGCTACCGCTTCGTCGGCAGGCAAGATCCGACCCCGATGGACTGACGGCGGCTCCGCCGCTGCCTATCGTGGATGGACAGGCCGACACCTTGCGGCGGGGGGTGCACCGTGTCGGTCCCACGCCCGTGGCGTCGCTGCCGGCACGACCCGTGCCGTTGCGACGTCGGTGGGTCTGCCAATCTCCTCGGACAAGGAACCGCCATCATGGAAATCAGCATCAACGTCGATGGCTCGACGCACACTGCAGACGTCGAACCGCGCACCCTGCTGGTGCACCACCTGCGTGAGCACGTTGGACTCACCGGCGTCAACGTCGGCTGTGACACCTCCAACTGTGGAGCGTGCACCGTGCACCTCGACGGCCAATCGGTCAAGAGTTGCACGGTGTTGGCCGTGCAGGCCGACGGTCGCGAGGTCACCACGATCCATGGCATGGCCACCGACGAGGCCGACGAGTCGACCTGGCATCCGCTCCAGACGGCCTTCCACGAGCAGCACGGACTCCAGTGCGGCTACTGCACCCCCGGGATGATCATGGCCGCAGCCGATCTCCTGAAGGACAATCCGGATCCGACCGAGGAAGAGATCCGCGACGGCCTCGAGGGCAACCTGTGCCGCTGCACCGGCTACGTCAACATCGTGCGGGCGGTCCAACAGGCATCGGGCCAGGCCGTCGACAACCCGACCGCCGAGGAGGTGTCCGCATGACCGCCATCGACAACGCCACCGCCCCCAACGTCGGGCGCAGTCGCCTTCGCAAGGAGGACGCCCGACTGGTGACCGGTCGCACCAACTTCACCGACGACATCCGCCTGCCCGGCATGCTGCACATGGCGGTCGTGCGCTCGCCGATGGCGCACGCCAAGGTCACCAACGTCGACCTGTCGGGTGCGCTGGACATGCCCGGCGTCGTCGCCGCCTTCAGCGGCGCCGACCTCGCCGACGACGCGGGCGCCGTGCCGTGTGTCTGGCCGGTCACCGAGGACATGGTCGAGCCCGAGCACAAGGCTCTGGCGATCGACGAGGTGGCACACGTCGGCGACGGCGTGGCTGTCGTCCTGGCCACCAGCCGCGCCCAGGCGGTCGACGCCGCCGAGCGCGTGCACGTCGACTACGACCCGCTGCCGGCTGTCGTCGACATGAAGTCGGCGATCGCGGACGGTGCCCAGCTCGCCCACACCTCCCTGGACACCAACGTCTCCTACGAGTGGCCATTGGTGACCGGTGACCCAGAAGAGGTGTTCGGCAACGCCGACATCGTCATCGAGCGCGAGTTCATCAACCAGCGCCTCGTGCCGTCGGCCATGGAGCCGCGGTCCGTCGTCGCGTCACCGATGGGGGTGTCGGACGAGTTCACCCTGTGGTCGTCGACCCAGATTCCCCACATCGTCAGGGTGCTGATGGCGATGACCGTCGGGATAAGCGAGGCCAAGTTGCGCGTGATCGCCCCGGACGTGGGTGGCGGCTTCGGCTCGAAGCTCCAGTTCTACTCCGAGGAGGTGCTTGCTGTGGTGGTGGCCCAACGGCTGGGACGTCCGGTCAAGTGGACGCCGGGACGGTCCGAGGACATCCAGTCGACCCATCACGGCCGCGACCAGGTCCAGCGAATCTCCCTCGCGATGGACGCGGATGGACGCTTCCGGGGCCTGAAGGTGGACCTGCTGGCCGACATGGGCGCATACCTGCAGATCATCACGCCAGGGACACCCCTGCTCGGGGCCTTCATGTATTCCGGCATCTACAAACTGGACTGCTACGACTTCCGTTGTCGCGGGGTCTTCACCAACAAGACGCCCACCGATGCCTATCGCGGTGCCGGGCGTCCCGAGGCGACCTACGCGATCGAACGGATCGTCGACGAGGCCGCCCACGAGCTGGGCATGGACCCGATGGAGTTGCGCCAGCGCAACTGGATCCGGCATGACGAGTTCCCGTACGACATGATCGCGGGGTTGACCTACGACTCGGGGAACTACGAAGCCGCCACGGCTCGGGCGATGGAGCTGTTCGACTACGAGGGTCGACGGGCCGAACAACGGGAGCGCCGTGACGGCGACGACGCCAAGCAGCTCGGCATCGGCATCTCGACGTTCACCGAGATGTGCGGGCTCGCCCCGTCGCGCGTGCTGGGGTCGTTGAACTACGGCGCCGGTGGCTGGGAGTACGCCGCCATCCGGATGCTGCCGACCGGCAAGGCCGAGGTCATCACCGGCACCACGCCACACGGCCAGGGCCACGTG
>DATFMD010000475.1:0-2774 GCA_035267125.1 Nitriliruptoraceae bacterium
GCCGGGGCGGGCGTCGGCCGGGAGCCGGCGGAGCGTCGCAGCTGCTACTGGCGCGAAATGGCCACGCGCAGCCGCTCCTCGGGGTCGATGTGGTGGTCGTGGTCGTCGTCGCCGAGGTCGAGCTGGACCCAGTGGATGCGGCCACTGAAGCGACTCGTGGCCGTGTCGTAGTCGCTGCTGACCGTCGTGCCCGACTCGTAGCCGATGTCGGTGGTCTCGTCGGCCGAGAAGACCATCGGCTGGGTCATGTCGACACGACCGGTGCCCACTGGACCCCCGTCGTGGTAGAGCGTGACGTCGCCGCCCTTGGCCAGTCCGCCGCCGTCGTAGGCGAACTCCATCCGGAGCTGGTGACGACCGGCCGGGACCGGGACGTCGGCAGTCGTCGGGAACTCGTGGATGCCCAGGACGTTGTAGCTGAACTTCAGGTGGCCGTCCTTGCAGTACACGGCCCAGCCGCCGAACTGGCCGCCCTGGGCGATGATCACGCCCTCGGCGCCCGACTCGGGCACGTCGACCTCAGCCGTCAGCGAGAACGAGCGGTTCTTGATGCTGACGACGCTGCTTTCCGACAGGCGACCCATGCCGGGGAAGAACAACTGGGAGTCGCGCTGGATCAGGGTCGGACGGCCCGCCATGGACGGTTCGAGCCGCTCGCCAGTTCGATCATCGAGTGGCAGCACGTTGTACTTGGTGGCCTCGATCAGCCACAGACGCTGCATGTGGTGCAACCGCTCGGGTTGTTCGGCCGCGAGATCGTTGGCCTGGCTGTAGTCGTCGGGGGCGTAGAGTTCCCAGACGTCGTCGTCGAAGGCCGGCACGGTGCCGCCGACCATCTGCCAGGGCGTGCGGTGCTTGGTGACCGCGGTCCAGCCCTTGTGGTAGATGCCGCGGTTGCCGAACATCTCGAAGTACTGCAGGTCGTGGCGCTCGTCGGCGCCTGGTTCGTCGAAGGTGTAGAACATGCTCGTCCCCTCCATGGGGGACTGCTGGACGCCGTTGACGAATGCGGGTTCCGGCACCCCGGCGGCCTCGAGGATCGTCGGCGCGAGGTCGATGACGTGGCAGAACTGCGATCGCAGGGCACCGCCGTCGGAGATCCGGGTGGGCCAGTGGACGATGGTGCCGTTGCGGGTGCCGCCCCAGTGCGACGCGACCTGCTTGGTCCACTGCAGCGGCGTGTTCATGGCCCACGCCCACCCGACCGAGTAGTGGTTGTAGGACGCCGGGGTCCCGAACTCGTCCATCTTGTCCCGCATGAACTCGGGTGTTTCCAGCGCCGCCATCCCGTTGAAGTTTGCCATCTCGTTGAAGGCACCGTTCATCGTGCCCTCGGCCGACGCCCCGTTGTCGCCAATGATGTAGTAGACGAGGGTGTCGTCGAGGATCTCGAGGTCCTCGAGCGCGTCGATCAGGCGGCCCACGTGGTGGTCGGTGTGCTCGAGGAATCCGGCATAGACCTCCATCTGCCGGGCCAGGACGGGCTTGAGCTCGTCGGGCATGTCGTCCCACGCATCGATCTCGTCGTGACGGGCCGTCAGTTCGGCATCCTCGGGGATGACACCGAGTTCCTTCTGGCGGGCGAAGGTGCGTTCACGCATGACGTCCCAGCCATCGTCGAACTGGCCTGCGTAGTGGTCGGCCCACTCCAGTGGCACGTGGTGCGGTGCGTGGGTGGCGCCCGGGGCGAAGTAGACGAAGAACGGCTTGTCCGGCATCAGCGCCTTCTGCTGGCGCATGTAGGTGATGGCCTTGTCGGCCAGGTCCTCGGTCAGGTGGTAGCCCTCCTCGGGAGTGGCGGGAGGCTCCACCGGGGTCGTTCCGCTGTACAGGGCCGGGTCGTACTGGTTGTTCTCCCCGCCGATGAAGCCGTAGAAGCTCTCGAACCCGCCGCCGGCAGACGGCCATGCGTCGAATGGTCCCATCGGTGAGGACTGCCACACCGGCACCTCGTGACACTTGCCGAACTGGGCGGTCGAGTAGCCGTTGAGCTTCAGGGTCATCGCCAGCGGCGCCTTGGTGTTGGGACGCATCGAGGAGTTGCCCGGCGCCGAGGTCGCGGTCTCGGTGATCGAGCCCATGCCCACCGAGTGGTGGTTGCGTCCGGTCAGCAACGCCTGGCGCGTCGGCGCGCACAACGCCGTGGTGTGGAACCGGTTGTAGCGCAACCCGTTCTCGGCCAGGCGGTCGGCGTTGGGGGTTCGGCAGGGCCCACCGAACGTCGTCGAGGCGCCGAAGCCGACATCGTCGAGCAGCACGACCAGGACGTTGGGTGCCCCACTGGGCGGGCGCAACGGCTCGATCGGCGGATACGAGGTGTCCGGGTCCTTGGCGTCGTAGGTGGTCAGGCCAGGTGCCGGGCGGTCCGGGATCGGCAGCGTCGAGCGGGAGTGGCGGTCTGGTGCGGACATCGGTTCTCCTGGATGTTCACTGGGTGGTCAAGTCCACTCGTGCGGTGTCGTGGACGCATCATCCGGCCGGGATGATGTCGTGGCGCGAGCGTTCACCCGGACAGGATGACGACACGGCCAAGCAGACGGGGCAGGATCGTGGTGCGATGGCCATCGCACCACGGACCATCACCGCACCGTCGGGCATCAACGCGCCGGCACGTGACAGCAAGTGGCCACGGCACCACGCCGGCACCCTACTCGTTGGGTACGGGGTGTGGGCAGTGGGCCCTGTGACGGGCTGCGCAATCCAGGAGGACGTGATCGCATGGAAGATCAAGAACAGACCGCACCCCCCGTTGGGCAGTCCTCCTTCGAGCGAAC
>DATFMD010000476.1:0-2289 GCA_035267125.1 Nitriliruptoraceae bacterium
GGGTCATTGATGACCTCATGGGTGTCCTCCGGGGAACGTTTGGATGCGACAGCGAGCCATCGGCACGCTGGGATCAAGAGACTATCGCAAGAACTTGCCAATGTCTGCAAGCATTTTCAAGCGCGTTCGAATAGGCTCTCCACGACGTCTGGGGCGACTGCCTCACCGCGACAAGACACAAGGAGCCACCGTGGGACGACCCCGCCTGAAAGATGTTGCAGCCGCGGCCGGCGTGTCCGCATCGACGGTCTCGCGCGTGGTGAACGACGTCGACGGCGTGTCGGAGGGAACGCGCGATCGCGTCCACGCCGCCCTGCGGGAACTCGACTACACGGGCGTGGGCGTCCGCCACAGTCCCGAGGGAACACGGCTGGTGGGCCTCGTGGTCCCCGAACTCACCAACCCGATATTCCCACTGTTCGCCCAGGCCGTGGAGTCGCGGTTGGCGGGACACGGATTCACGACGATCCTGGGCACGGCCAGCCCGGGGGGCATCCCCGAACCCGACTACGTCGCTGCGATCCTGGACCGGGGGATCTCCGGTCTCGCCGTCATCTCCGGCAACCATGCCGACCCCACCGCCGACCAGGACCACTATGCCACGGTCCGTGAACTGGGCATCTCGCTGGTGACGGTCAACGGCATGCCCGACGACGTCGCGACCGGTGGCATCAGCATCGACCACCGACATGCCACCGGGCAGGCAGTGACCCACCTGGCAAGTCTCGGCCACCGGGCGATCGCGCTGGCCGCGGGGCCAGCGCATGTCCTGCCCACCCGCGAACACCTGGACGGGTTCACCACCTCGATGGCATTCCACGACCTCGACAGTCAGGCCGTCGCGCATTCGGCGTTCGGACTCGAGGGTGGCCATGCTGCCGGCATCAGCCTGCTGGATGCCGGTGCAACGGCGATCGTCTGCGGGAGTGACCTGATGGCCCTGGGCGTCATCAGGGCGGCCCACGAGCGCGGCCTGGACGTTCCCGGCGACGTGTCGGTCGTCGGGTTCGACGATGCCGGCCCGTGGGCGTTCACGGACCCCCCGCTGACCTCGACTCGGCAGCCGGTCGCGGCCATGGCCGACGCCGTCATGCGTCTGCTGCTCGACGACCACCGGCGTGCCGAACGCCTGTGGTTCCGCGGCGAACTCGTCGTCCGTGGCTCGACGGGCCCGGCACCGACCCGGGCGGTGCCGGCCGTGACGCGCTGACCGACATGGGTGGCGGGCGCCTGGCCTGCCCGGTGGGCAGCCAGGTCAGTTGCGCAGGGCGTGGTGGGCACGGGCGATCGCCCCGACGGTGCGGTCGACGTCGTCGACATCGGTGGCCCAGTGACTGAACGACAGGCGCATCACGGGCAACCCGTCCCAGTCACCGTGGGTGGGAAACGTGATCCCCGAGGCCTGGACGGCCGCCAGCACCGCCGGCGTGTGCTCGATCGCATCGCCCTGGCGATCCCAGCACCGAATCATCACCTGGTTGAGCGTGACGTCGTTGCACACCTCGATGCCCTCGATCGCGGCCAGGTGGCGGGCACCACGCTGCGCCATGCGATGGCTGCGCTCGACCAACTCGACCACGCCGGCTCGCCCCAACGAGCGCAGCGTCGCGTACAGCGAGACGGCCCGGGCGCGGCGACTCAACTCGGGGGTCCAGTCCATCGGGTCGCGGTCGGCATGCTCGTCGACCAGGAGGTAGTCGGCACCGACCGCCATCGCGCGATGGTGGTCGGCGGGATGGGCCACGATCGCGACCCCCGAGTCATACGGCGTGCTCAGCCACTTGTGCGCATCCGTGGACCACGAATCGGCGCGATCCAACCCCTCGAACTGCGGGGCCAGGACGGACGAGGCAGCACCCCACAGCCCGATCGCGCCATCGACGTGGAGCCACACCCCACCGGGCGGGTGCCGTTCGCGAACCTCGTCCAGGACGTCGGCGATGGCGTCGAAACGATCCACTCCCCCGGTGTGGACGTCGCCGGCCTGGACCGTGACGATGATCGGCCCCTTGATCCTGCCCAGTCGCTTCGCCAGTGCCGCCGGGTCGATGCGGGCCTGGTCGTCGTGGGCCACCGTCACCAGTCGGTCGTGGCCCAGGCCCAGCAACCGCAGGGCCTTGGGCACGGTCGAGTGGGTGTGCTGGCTGCCAACGACCGTGATGGCCGGTCCCCCGACGATGCCGAGTGCGTCCACGTCCCACCCGTGGGCACGCGACACCGCCCCGCGCGCCGCCGCCAGACAGGTGAGGTTGGCCATGGTGCCGCCGGTGACGAAGCCGACGGAGCAGT
>DATFMD010000477.1:0-5313 GCA_035267125.1 Nitriliruptoraceae bacterium
GCAGGACGACGTCGGGCTTGGTGCGACGCAGCCCGGCGATGGCCTCGTCGATGTCACCGGCCTCGCCGACGACGTGGACGCGGGTCCCGATCTCGGTGCGCACACCGGTCCGGAACAGGGCGTGGTCGTCGACGAGGAAGACCTGGATGTGGGCAGTCATGGCGTGTCCGGTTCGTGGGGTGGCGGTGGCGGGGTGTCTGGCGACCTGGTGGCGTGGCCGGAAGGTGTGGTGGCGCGGCCGGTCGGGTCGGCATGGGAGTCGGTCGGGTCGGTCGGGTCGGCATCGGAGTCGGCCGGGTCGGCCGGGTCGGCGTCGGCGTTGGGGGAGGTGTCGTCGTGGTGGCCGCCGCGGTGGCGAATCCAGGCCTCGACCTCCGTGCCCTCACCCGGGGTGGTGAACACGGTGGCGCCACCGGCGTGGCGACGCAGGCGGCCGTGGATCGAGTCCCGCAGCCCGTGGCGGTCGGCGGGCACCGTCGATGGGTCGAAGCCGACACCACGGTCGCGCACGAAGGCGGTGATGCGTTCCTCGTCGACCTCGACGTAGAGGCTGGCCGCGTTCACCTGGGCGTGGCGGGCCACGTTGACCAGGGCCTCGCGCACTGCCGCGAGCAGGGCCATGACGTGCTCGTCATGGTCGACGTCGTCGACATGGCCCACGACGACGGCGTCCACGTCCAACTCGTGGTTGGTCTCGACCTCGGTCAGGAGGTCATCCACCGCTGCCTCCAGGTCGCGACTGGTGGCGCCCAGGTCCCGGGCGCCGTACAGCCACGCGCGCAACTCCCGTTCCTGGGTCCGCGCCAACGTGGTCGCGCGGCGGGGGTCGTCGCTGCGCTGGATCAAGGTCAGGGTCTGGAGCACCGAGTCGTGGAGGTGGGCGGCGACCTCGTCGCGGGCCTGTTGCCGAGCGGTCGTCGCCCGCTCCTGTTCGAGGCGTTGCCACAACCGCGCCAGCAGCGGGGCAGCCAACAGCATGCCGCCGATGACGATGCCGGCCAGCGGGATCACCACTCGTCGAGGGTTGGGGACGACGGCCCAGAAGGTGACCACGCCGGCGAACAGGATCAGCGCGGCGATGATGATGCGTCCGGCCGAGAGGCGGAACACGGTCAGTCGAGGCCCGTCGGCGTCGTCGGGGCCGGCACGCATCCAGATGGTCGCCGACACGGTGCCCGCCACCAGCGCCGGCCACACCAGGGCGTCGGAGAACCAGATGCCGAGGCTGCGCAGCAACAGGGTCAGCCCCAACGTGATCAGGGCGACTGCGAGGGTCTGGCGAAGGTCGAACTCGTGGGCGGGCACGACCTCGCCCGGTTCGGGATCGCGTGACATGACCCAGGCAATGGCATAGAGGATGAGACCTGCCCCACCCGCCAGGGTGAGGATGACCAGGGCGATCCGCACGACGAGCGGGTCCACGCCCAGTCGACGGCCGATTCCTGCCGTCACCCCTGCGATCAGTTCGTGGTCGGGATCGCGAACGAAGCCGTACGCCTGCAGCCGCTCGCGCAGTCCCGGCCCGTTGTCCCGCGGTGGCGCCGGACGAGCGACGTTCCTGGGCACCGCGCCCTCGACGGGCACGGCATCGTCGGGTGCGACGGCGTCGTCCACGGACTCGGCGTCGTCCACGTCGTCCACGGACTCGGCGTCGTCGGTGGCCGCAGCGTTGTCGACGGACGCGGCGGTTCCGACGGACGCGGCGTGTTCGTCGCGCGCGACGACCGTGTCTGCGCGCGGCGGCTGGGGAGATCCGGTGGGAGGCATGCCCCCATGATGGCAGAGCGGGGCCGTGTCTGGGTGGGGGTTGCCCCCTCCCCGGCCCTGACGATGCATCACACGACCCTGAGCCGGCCCCCGGGGCCGGATTCAGGGAGGTCCGGGGGCATCCCCTGACCCTCCTGCCGGAATCCACGTGGCACCGTGGGAGGCACAGTGACCGATCCAGCCCGGAGTTCGTCGTGATGGCCCCATCCGCGCCACCCCCGCCGCCACCGCAAGACCACGTGGAGGACATGCCGCCACCGCCCGACCGCGGTGATGCGTCCCAATCCCCACCGCACCGGCCACAGCGGCGCCTCGCCCGTCCCAAGGACGATCGGGTCCTGTCAGGCGTCGCGGCCGGGATCGCCAACCACTTCGGCGTCGACCCGGTGTGGGTCCGTGTGCTGTTCGTCATCGGCACGTTCATGGCCGGCGTCGGACTGGTCCTGTACATCGTGCTCGCCATCGCGATGCCCCAGGTGGAAACCAGTCCACCGGCGGACGAACCGAGTCCGGTGTCGTCGACGGTGTTCTGGGTCGGCGCCGCCGTTGCCCTGTTCCTGGCTGGTGCCACGGTCAACGTGTGGCCGCGCGGAGGGCTGCTGGTCCCCATCGCGATCGTGGCCGTCGGCATTGCCCTGTGGCAGCGTCCGGGGCAGTCCCGGGAAGCCAGCACCACGCCCGGGGCGCCACCGCCCGCGCCGGGGGCTGCCGTCGGCACTTCCACGACCTCGTCTTCCGGTGCCACCGGTCCCGTCGCCGCGCCCTCGGCGACTGCAGCGGTCGCATCCTCGCCTGAGTCTCCACCAGCTTCCGGCCAGTCGATGGCGGCCAGCACCTCGCGCAGCACACCGGGCAGTGCAGCGACGCCGTCACAACCCGAGCCCGCCTCGGAACCGGTGTGGTGGACGCCGCCCGCCGTCCGACCGCGACCCTCGTGGTTGGGACCCTTGACGTTGGGCATCGCCATCCTGGTCGCAGTCGTCCAGGCAGCCCTGGACGGGCTCGACGTCATCAACGTCACGCCGACGCAGTTCTTCGCAACTGGCCTGCTCATCCTTGGCACCGGCATGGTCATCGGCACGTGGTGGGGGCGAGCCAAGTGGCTGACCGCGCCCGCACTGGTGCTGGCCGCCGGGCTGTTGGTCGTCACGACCTCCGTCAACCTCGGGATCGAGATCTCGCCCAACGTGCGGACGGGCATCTATGCGGGTGATGCCTTCGAGCGGTTGCCAAGTGGATCGATCGGCGACATCACGCTCGACCTCGCCGAGGGGGAGGTGCCGTCGACCGTCGCCTTCGACCAGGGCGCGGGCCAGCTGACCGTGGTCGTGCCATGGGACGCCGACGTCGAACTGACGGCGACCGTCGGGGTGGGCCAGGTGGAGGTGTGGGAGGTCAGCGACGTCGACTTCGTCCTGGCCGACACCGAGTTCGAGATGGAGGACGTGGACAACGGAATGCTGCCGGAGGAGTGGGATGCCGAGACCGCGAGAATCCGGAACAGCATCTCGTACTCCTTCGACCCAGGCCAGGCAGACATGTCCTTCGACGTCGTCGACGATGCGACGGGGGAGTTGCTCGGCCACGGCTTCGTGTCGTCGGATCCACGTTCCGTCGCGCAGGGGGTGGACCTGTCGATCGAGTCGCTCGACCTGCCGAGCCCGTGGTCGAACGGCCCCACACTCGATCTCGACCTGGGGATGGGGGCGGGCGCCATCAAGATCACGCGCGGCGCCCCACCCGACGACCTGCTCGCATCGACGCTGGAGGAACGCTGATGGAACGGCATCCGATGGATCCCCTGTCCCTGCTGCTCGGGCTGCTCGCCATCACCATGGCGGCGGCAGGCCTGGCCGGCCTGATCACCGCCGAGTGGCTGGACCCGGCCGTGGCCATGTCGATCGCGGCGCTGGTCGGCGTGGTGGTCGTGGTCGCCGTGGTCGCCAGCCTCGCCCTGCGTGCCCGCCGCGGCACCCTGACCGCATCGGCGAACGCGTCCGACGACGCCCCCGACGGGGCCCCTGGCGGGGCACTTGCCGACGCCCACGACCAGGCCTGACCACCCCCGTCGTGTGGGCCGGCTCGCTGGTACTGTCGAGTCACGGTGTTGGCGGGCTTCGCCAGCACCGGACTTGCGTCCGCAGCCACGGTTGCCGCGAACCTCCCACCTCCAACGACGGTCCCGGACCGTCCCTCGGTGGCTTCTCGATGTCTCGACATCGTTCGCACGACCGCGCACGAAGGACCCGAAACCATGCCAGCCACGATCATCGTCGGCGCCCAGTGGGGCGACGAGGGCAAGGGCAAGGCAACTGACCTGCTGGCTGACTCGACCGACCTGGTGGTGCGCTACCAGGGGGGCAACAACGCCGGTCACACGGTCATCGTCGGTGACGACGTCTTCAAGCTGCACCTCATCCCGTCTGGGATCCTGTATCCCCACGTGACCCCGGTCATCGCCGACGGCGTCGTCATCGACCCGAAGGTGCTGCTCCAGGAGCTGGACGGCCTGGAGGAGCGGGGCCTCGACCCGTTCAACCGCATCAAGGTGTCGGGCAACGCGCACCTGATCATGCCGTACCACCGCGAGCTCGACATGCTGGTGGAGCGGCGGCTGGGCAAGGCGAAGTTGGGCACGACCAAGCGTGGCATCGGTCCCGCGTATGCCGACAAGGCGTCGCGGGTGGGCCTGCGCTTCCAGGACCTGTTCGACGAGAAGATCCTTCGCCAGAAGCTGGAGGCTGCGCTCGAGCTCAAGAACGAGATGCTGTCCAAGATCTACAACCGCCTGCCGCTGGACTTCGAGGAGATCGCCACCGAGTACCTGGGCTATGCCGAGCGGCTGCGGCCGATGCAGGCCGAGACCTCCGGCCTCATCCACGACTCCTTGGAGGCGGGCCGTCACATCATCATGGAGGGCGCCCAGGGGACCCTGCTGGACCTCGACCACGGCACCTACCCGTTCGTGACGTCGTCCAACCCGGTCGCTGGTGGGGCGCTGACCGGTGCCGGCCTGGGACCGCGCCACATCGACCGGGTCATCGGGATCACCAAGGCCTACGTGACCAGGGTCGGGACCGGCCCGTTCCCCACCGAACTGTTCGATGACATCGGCGAGCGCATGACCGACGTCGGTGGCGAGTACGGGACGACGACGGGGCGGCGACGTCGCGTCGGGTGGTTCGATGCCGTGCTGGCGCGCTACGCCAACCGGGTCAATGGGTTCACCGACATCTTCCTGACCAAGCTCGACGTGCTCAGCGAATTCGACACGCTCCGGGTGGCCACTGGGTATCGCTTCGAGGGTGAGGTCTACGAGCACTTCCCGCCGCACCAGTCGATCTTCCACCACGCCGAACCGGTCTACGAAGAGGTGCCGGGCTGGGAAGGCGACATCACCGGCATCGAGGAGTACGCCGACCTGCCGCGGGAGGCGCGCGACTACGTCGACCTGCTCGAAGACCTCTGCAACGCCCCCATCACGTGGGTGTCGGTCGGACCCAGGCGCGGCCAGACCCTCATCCGCCGTGACGTTCCTTTGGTCCC
>DATFMD010000478.1:0-12949 GCA_035267125.1 Nitriliruptoraceae bacterium
TCGTCGAGGTACACCTCGCCCAGCAGCAGGGCGTCGTATTCGTCCGCGACCCGCCGCCAGCGTTCCCACAGTGTGGGGGTCTCGGGTCGCCCCATGTAGGCAGCCAGCATCCACTTGCGTGCCTCGTCGTCGTCGAGGTCGGGGGGCGGTGCCGGGCGGTCGTCGAAGGTCGGATCGGCCAGCATCCCCTGCGCCACGTCGACGCGGAAGCCGTCGATGCCGCGCTCGAACCAGAACCGCAGGACCTCCTCCATGGCGTCGGCAACGTCCGGGTTGCGCCAGTCGAGGTCGGGTTGTTCGGGCAGGAAGCGATGCATCCAGTACTGGCCGGAGGCGTCGTCCAGCGTCCATGCCGACCCGCCGAACACCGAGATCCAGTTGTTGGGCGGACCGCCGCCGGGGGCCGGGTCGCGCCACACGTAGAGGTCGCGTCGTGGCGAATCGGGCCCCTGCAGCGCCGCCTGGAACCACTCGTGTCGGTCGGAGGTGTGGCCGGGCACCATGTCCATGAGCAGCCGAATGCCGCGCTCGTGGAGCGCGTCACGAAGGGCCTCGAACGCCGCCATGCCGCCCATGGACTCGTCGATGGCTCGGTAGTCGGCGACGTCGTAGCCATGGTCGAGGCCGGGGGAGGGGTAGACCGGGTTGAGCCAGACGAAGTCGACGCCGAGGTCGGCGATGTGGTCGACGTGTGCCAGCACGCCCCACAGGTCTCCGACCCCGTCGCCGTCCGAGTCCGCGAACGACCGGGGATAGACCTGGTAGCCGACGCCGCCGTGCCACCAGCGTTCGGTGTCGACCGGGAACGGCGGTGGCACCGTCGTGGGTCCGGCGTGGTCGGCTGGCGACGAGTCCCGGGGGGAGGTGGGCATGGGTCGGCCTCGGGACGCGGGAATCGGCTGCTGCGCGCTGCGGGGGCGGCGTCGTGGCCAACGCTAGCCGGACGACTGTGCCACGAGCCTGCGTGGGTCAGCCGTGGAGGCCACCGGCCAGGTACTTGAGTCCGGAGTCGCACTGCACGGTCACGACCTGGTGACCGGGGCCCAGTTCGGCCGCCAATCGCAGAGCCACCACCAGGTTGGCGCCGGTCGAGGGTCCGGAGAAGATGCCTTCCCGGCGTGCGGCCCGTCGGGCCATCGCGAAGGCGTCGTCGGTGGTCACGACCTCGACCCGATCGAGATCGTCTGGCGACAACAGGGGTGGGACGATGCCGATGCCGCCGCCCTCGATGCGATGCGTGCCGGGTTGGCCGCCCGACAGCACGGCAGACTCGGCCGGCTCGATCCCCACTCGTTGCATGGCGGGATGATGCTCCCGCAGGGCGCGCGTGGCCCCCAGGAAGCAGCCGGCAGTCCCGACATAGCTGCAGAACGCGTCGACGGAGCCCTCCAGCTGCGACGACACCTCCACACCCAGCTCGCGATAGCCGTCGAGCATGTCGGTGTTGTGGAGCTGGTCGGTGGCGAAGGCACCCTCGGCCTCGGCGATCTCGGCAGCGCGGTCCATCATCGCCGGGATCAGCGTGGGCGTGATCCCTTCGGGGCTGGGGAGGACGTCCAGTTGGGCTCCGAAGGCCGCGATCGTCGCCAGTTTCTCGGCCGCGAAGGCATCCGACGTCACGATGTGCAGGGGAATGCCCTTGACGGCACAGACGAAGGCAAGGGAACTGCCGGTGGAACCACCCGTGTACTCGACAACTGCCTGCCCCGGCGCCAGATCCCCGCGTGCCTGGGCACCCTCGATCATGGCCAGCGCCATCCGGTCCTTGTACGACCCGGTGGGGTTGGCAGCCTCCATCTTGACCCACACCTGGGCCATGTCGGCGTCAACCAGGCGCTGCAGGCGTACCAGTGGGGTGGATCCGATCGCTGCGAGTGCCCCGTGCCTGTCCATTGCAACCCCTTTGCCCGTGGCCCCGGGCGCGATCGGCCGCTGCGGCCTTCGCGAACGTGGGGCGCCCCATGGGCTTGGCTGGGTCGGATTCCCGACGTCCTGCGATGGCCCGCGGTCACCCTACACCTGGCAGGTCGATCGCGGCGCTCCGGCCCGATGTGGTCGTGCGGCAGCATGTCCTTGTCCGCCGTTACCGTGGGCGACGCAGCAGGGCCAGCCTGGTGCGGCGTTGGGAGACACGGTGCCGGCAACGATCGACGACGTGGCGCGGTTGGCGGGCGTGTCGACGGCCACGGTCTCTCGTGCCCTGCGCGGGCTGCCCAACGTTGCCCCCGCGACCCGCGACCGGGTGGCGCGCGCGGCCAACCTGCTCGACTACGTGCCCGATCCGGCAGCGTCGGCCCTGGCGGCCGGGCGCACCAACGTCATCGGCGTGGTCGTGCCGACGATCGGTCGGTGGAGCCACGCCCGCATTCTCGAGGTGGTCTCCGACATCGCCACGACCGCGGGCCTCGATGTGCTTCCGGTCATGCTCGCATCCCCCGCGGCGCGCGACTTCTTCCTGACCTCCCATCCGTTCCGCCGGCGTGTGGACGGACTCGTGGTCGCCGAGGTGCCGCTCGACGTCACCGACGTGGCGCGGCTCGCAGAAGGTCGCCCGGTGGCCACGATCGGGCTCGAACTGGACGACGTCGACACGGTCCTGGCAGACGAGCAGGCCGGGGTGGCCGCGGCCACGCGGCACCTGCTCGACCTCGGCCACACCGACATCACCTTCATCGGCGACACCGACTCGACGGCGACGTTGGTGGGTCCGCGTCGTCGGCGTGAGGGGTTCGAATCCGTCCTGGCGGCGGCCGGTCACCCGACGTCTGGCGACCGCGTGGTCGAAACCCAGCCCACCGCCACCGGCGGGGCCGCTGCCATGACCCTGTTGCTCGAGCAGCCGCGGCCGCCGACGGCAGTGATCACGGCCTCCGACGAAATGGCACTGGGCGCGATGGAGGTGGCCCGGGCACGTGGACTGTCGATCCCCGGGGACCTGTCGGTGGTCGGGTTGGACGACCAGCCGATCGCGCAGTACGTGGGGTTGACGACCGTGGCTCGAGACGTCACGCGCATGGCCACGGTGGCTGCCGACTGGGTGGTGGCGGCAGTGGCGGCGATGGAAACGCCGGGCGAGGGAGTGGCGGCAGTGCCGGCGCGCCATCGGATGGTGCGAACCTCGCTGGTGGTGAGACGGTCGACAGGTCCGCCCGCCATGGTTGTCGATGATCGCGACGGGGATTCGCGGGGCGACCTCGACTGACCCGCATGGTGGTGGCAGGGAACTGCAAGCGCTTGCATGAAAGCCCTTGCATGACCGGCACCCATGCGCCATGCTGGACGAGTCGCGTCGATCGTCGACACCACGAAACCTGCTGCGGGAGTGCACATGGCAAGCGTCGAAATGAAGAACGTCAACAAGGTCTATCCGGACGGCTACCACGCCATCCACGACCTCAGCCTCACGATCGAGGACGGCGAGTTCGTCATCCTCGTCGGTCCTTCCGGGTGCGGCAAGTCCACTGCGCTGCGCATGGTGGCCGGACTCGAGGAGATCACCGCGGGCGAACTGCTCATCGGCGACGAGGTCGTCAACGACAAGACGCCCAAGGAACGTGACATCGCGATGGTGTTCCAGTCCTACGCGCTGTACCCGCACATGACCGTGGCCGAGAACATGGGCTTCTCGCTCAAATTGTCCAAGACGCCCAAGAGCGAGATCGAGGCCCGCGTCAACGACGCCGCCGAGATCCTGGGGCTCGAGGAACACCTCAACCGCAAGCCCAAGGCTCTGTCGGGCGGTCAGCGCCAGCGGGTTGCGATGGGCCGTGCCATCGTGCGCCAGCCCAAGGCCTTCCTGATGGACGAGCCACTGTCCAACCTGGACGCCAAGCTGCGTGTCCAGATGCGCGCCGAGATCGCCGCGTTGCAGAATCGCCTGGGCGTCACGACGATCTACGTCACCCACGACCAGGTCGAGGCCATGACCATGGGCGACCGCGTCGCGGTGCTGAAGTTCGGCGTCCTGATGCAGGTTGACGCACCCCAGGTCCTGTACGAGAACCCCGACAACCTGTTCGTCGCCGGATTCATCGGGTCACCGGCCATGAACCTGGGCATCGCCGACGTCGTCCAGGAAGGCGATGGCCTGGCCCTGGACATGGGTGATGGGTCGACCTTGCCGATCGGCCAGGCCTCGGTGGACAAGTACCCCGGCGTCGCGGAACGGGTTGGCCAGCGAGTTGCGGTCGGCATGCGTCCCGAGCACTTCCTGCGCGAGCCCGAGGCCGGCAACCGCTGGGACGACCTCGAGGTGGAACTGGTCGAGATGCTGGGTGCCGAGATGCTGGTCCACTTGAAGACCTCGGTGCCACCGATCATCTCCGACGACATGCGTGCTGCGCTTGACGACGACGACGCCTTCGAGGAACTCGAGCGGCAGGCCGCCTCGGGCGGTCAGCAGTTCGTCGCCCGCTTCGAGCCCGGTGCACCGCCCAAGATCGGTTCGCAGATCTCGGTCGGGTTCCGCAAGGACAAGTTCCACTTCTTCGACGCGGATTCGGGCGACGCCCTCAAGTAGCCCCCGAGCTCCGCGCACTGCCCGCAACCGGGATCGTGCGCACTCGTCGCGCAGTGGTACGCGCTGTCCGCCAAGGTTCGTTCCTGTTTGCAGGACACGCCCGTCAACCGACCCCGGTTGACGGGCCTTTCTTGGTGTTGTTTCGGCGACTGCCTGAATTCGGGCCGCTCGGCCACTAGCGTTTCCCGCAGACGTGCTACCGCGATCGTTGGCATGGGATCTCGACGGTCGCGCAAGTCCGACGCCAGAGCAAGTGACCGGGAGCAGTCTCGGTATGTGTGGGTGCCGCCTCGCATGCAGCTCCTTGTCCGACCATCACCAGGAGAACAAACGATGCGCATTTCGAGGGCAATCGCACTGGGAGCAGTCAGCGCCATGCTGCTTGCCGGGTGCACGACCAACGTGTACGAGGAAGGTGCCTTTGCCGGGGGCGGTGGTGGCGACGCCGCCGACGCAGCCGGGGGCGGTGGTGGTGGCGGCAACGAGGCCGACAACACCGGCCAGGTGCTGGTGTCCGGCGCCAACACCGGTGTCGAGGGTGCTGCCCTCCAGGAGATCTACGACACCTACGTGAACGAGGCCCAGGACGACTTCACGGTCACCTACTCGGGCTCTGACGGGTTCGAACAGGAAGTCATCCTGCAGATCGAGGGCGGGACACCCCCGGACGTGGCCTCGTTCCCGCAACCGGGTGCAGTGATCGAGCAGGCCGAACAGGGCAACCTGGTCGCCCTGGAGGACCTGGGCTACGACATCGAGGAACTCAACTCGCGCTTCGGTGAGTA
This sequence comes from Nitriliruptoraceae bacterium, assembly GCA_035267125.1. Lineage (GTDB taxonomy): Bacteria > Actinomycetota > Nitriliruptoria > Nitriliruptorales > Nitriliruptoraceae > Salsipaludibacter. Next base: position 5,305 of record DATFMD010000478.1, read on the forward strand.
CCTGGTGTCGCTGGGTGAGTACGACGGCAAGCACTACGGCATTCCCGACCTCGTCAACTTCAAGAGCGCAGTGTGGTACAACGTGCCCGCCTTCGAGGAGGGTGGCTACGAGACCCCCGAGACATGGGACGAACTGATCGCGCTGAGCGACCAGATGGTCGCCGACGGTCTGACGCCATGGTGCCTGGGCACGGGTTCGGATGCAGCCACCGGGTGGCCGGGCACCGACTGGATCGAGGACATCACGCTGCGCCAGGCCGGGGTCGACGACTACGACGCCTGGGTCAACGGCGAACTGCCGTTCTCCTCTGACTCCATCAAGCGGTCGTGGGAACTGTTCGGCGACATCATCTTCACCGACGGCTACGTGCTGGGCGGCGCCAACAACATCAGCGGCAACGACTTCCGTGACGCGCCCGACCCGATGTTCCAGGATCCGCCGCAGTGCATGATGCACCGCCAGGCGACCTTCATCACGAACTTCTTCCCGGGTGCCGGCAGCGACGACGAGTTGACGGCCGGTGAGGACTACGACTTCTTCCCGTTCCCCGACATCGACGGCAACTCTGGCGCGCTCATGGCCGGTCAGATGCTGGCGATCTTCCGCAACGCACCAGAGGTCAAGGAGTACCTCGACCTCTACACGGCCCAGGAGCCGCAGTGTGCACTGGGCACGATCGCGGGCATCAGCTTCATCTCACCACGGCTTGACGTGGGCGAAGACTGCTACGACAACATCATCATCGCCCAGGCGGCCGGCACGTTGAACGAGGCGCTCAACTCCGGGGTGGCTCGCTTCGATGGGTCCGACCTGATGCCGCCGGAGGTGGGGTCCGGTGAATTCTGGAACTCCATGAACAACTACACCGACAGTGGGCCCGACAACCTCGACGATGTGCTCGCCAGCATCGACGCGGCCTTCGGCAACTGAACGCCTCGTGACCTGGGTGGCTGCGATGCCGCCCAGGTCACGACGTGTCGATTCCACCCGCCCGGCCATGGCGGGACGCAATGACGATGGGAGCCCCAGATGTCCGACACGTTGACCCAGCCTGACCTCGAAGGCGACGAATCCGAGGTCGTCTACGTCGATGATTCGCCAGGCTTCGGTGGCACGCTGGCCATCATCTTCTTCGCGGTCCTCGCCACCCTGGCAGTGCCGCTGCTCACCTACCTGATGCTCAACGCGGGCTTCAACTTCCTGGCAGACAAGGACCTGCCACCGTGGGCGATCGGACTGGCCGCCATCCTGGTGGGCACGGTCGGCACCTTCGCGTTGTTCACCATCGTGGACTACGCGATCAAGTTGTTGCCCCACAACATCGGTGAACGTGTTCGTCCCTACGCCTGGGCCGGGCCTGCGATGGTCATCGTGGGCATCTTCCTGCTGTATCCGGCGATCGACACGGTACGCATCTCGTTCATGAACGCGACGTCGACGGAGTACATCGGCTTCGAGAACTACGTGTACGTGTTCACCGATCCGGCGAGCCTGCGTTCCCTGCGCAACACCCTGGGGTGGGTCTTCATCGTCCCGATCGTGTGCGTGGGCATCGGCCTGGGCTTCGCGGTGTTGGCCGACCGACTGCAGCGCACCGAGTCGTTCGCCAAGTCGATGATCTTCCTGCCGATGGCGATCTCGTTCATCGGTGCCGGGATCGTGTGGCGATTCGTGTACAGCTTCCGCATCGAGGGCACGGGCGAACAGATCGGGGTGCTGAACGCGATGTGGACCAGCCTGGGCAATGCGCCGGTGGACTGGCTGCGTCTGGCGGGCTGGAACAACATCTTCCTGATGATCGTGATGGTGTGGCTGCAGACCGGGTTCGCCATGGTGATCCTGTCGGCGGCCATCAAGGGGGTGCCGGGCGACATCCTCGAGGCGGCGCGCATCGACGGCGCCACCGAGATCCAGGTGTTCTGGCGCGTGGTGGTGCCGTCGATCATGTCATCGATCGTGGTGGTCTACACGACCATGATGATCCAGGCATTGAAGGTCTTCGACATCGTGTGGGTGATGACTGGTGGGCAGGCCGGGACGGAAGTGATCGCTGAACGCATGATCAGACAAATGTTCACCTTCCGAGATTTCGGTCGGGGGGCGGCGGTCGCGACCTTCATGTTCCTGGCCATCGTGCCGATCATGATCCTCAACATCCGTCGGTTCCGTGAGGAAGAGGCCCAGCGATGAGTGCCACCACCCCCACGACCACCGAAGCCGAGACTCCCACCAAGCTGAAGCCTTCCAAGGAAGGCGGCGTGTCCAACCCGGCGACGCTGTGGGTCATCCGGATCATCGTCCTGGCGATCGTGCTGATCTGGCTGGTTCCCGCGATCGGCCTGTTGATCACGTCGCTGCGTGACCAGGCTGCCATCACTTCGTCAGGCTGGTGGACCGTGTTCACCAGCATCGGTGACTTCTCCCAGTGGACCCTGGACAACTACAACCAGGTGCTGACGTCCCAGGGCTTCGACTCGGCGTTCATCAACACCATGGTCGTGGCCGTCCCTGCCACGATCATGCCCATCACGATCGCGACGTTCGCCGCGTACGCGTTCTCGTGGATGGAGTTCCGCGGTCGCACCGCCATGTTCATCACCATCATCGGCCTGATGGCCGTCCCGCTGCAGGTGGCGCTGATCCCCCTGCTCAAGCTCTACGGCGGCTTCGACTTCGACGTGTCGTTCCTTGCGCCCGTCTACCAGTTCTTCATCAACCTCAACCCGAATGTCGACGTGTCCATCGAGACCGTCCGAACAGGGCTGACGATCGACCTGAATGGCAAGTTCCTGGGGCTGTGGCTTGCCCACACCGGGTTCGGCCTGCCGTTGGCCATCTACCTGCTGCGCAACTACATCGGCTCGCTGCCAAGCGAACTGATCGAGTCGGCGCGCATCGATGGGGCTGACCACTTCGCCACGTTCACCCGGTTGATCCTGCCATTGTCCGTGCCCGCACTGGCGTCGTTCGCGATCTTCCAGTTCCTGTGGGTCTTCAACGACTACCTGGTGGCATTGGTGTTCCTGTCGACCAACCCGGGCAACGACGTGCTCACGATCGCCCTGAACAAGCTCAACGGGTCCAATGGCGAGTCCTGGTACCTGCTCACTGCGGGAGCGTTCATTTCCATGATCGTGCCCATGATCGTGTTCTTCTCCCTCCAGCGCTTCTTCGTCCGCGGCATGACCGCTGGCGCCGTGAAGGGCTGACACTGCCAACTCCGACAACACCGCAACGACGGTGGCTGGCCATCGCGCTGGCCACCGTCGTCGTGACGCTGTCGTTCTGGGCCATGGCCTACGGGACGACGGTGCTGGAGCAGGGCACCACTCCCAGTGGCGCCGGCGACCCGACCTCGATCGCCCTGGTCGGGATCGGCCTGTCGATCAGCTTCGTCCCGATCGCGTTCGTCGTGGCGGGCATGGTCTCACGGAAGCCCGACTGGTACATCTGGGTGCTCGCGGCGATGGGCCTGGCCATTGCGGTTGGCCTGCCGTTGATGTGGTTTCGAAATCCGCTCGCGGCACTGCTGGCAGGGTTCAGCGCTGGCGCAGTGGTGGCGTTGGAACGCCCAGAAGGAACGATGTGGCACACACGCGCGATCGCGGCGTTCGTGGTGGCCGTGATTGCCATCATGGGCATGCAGGTGCAGCTGCTCTTCTTCCTCATCGCAGCCATCGGCCCAGCCCTGCCGTTCACGGCGATGGGCATTGCCGACATCCTCGCGCCCCGCTTCGATCCTGCGTCCGTGCTCCAGGATGCCGACGCAGGGTGATGCCGCAGTTCGGCATCGTGACGGCCGTGCCCCCGGCATTCGGATGCGTCCCCACGCGTGGCCGCGACCAGCGGACGGGCACCGTTGCCCCTGGGTGGACTGGTCGCCACTAGCCTCGCGTCGCCAGGGGCCCGGGACCCGGGCGACGCGCGTTCGGAGTGGGCATGGAGGCAACAGTTCGGTGGCGCGACGGCGTCAGCTTCGAGGTGGAGTCGGGCACGGGTCACGTGGTGACGACCGACGGCCCACCCGACAGCGGTGGCCGCGACCTCGGGCCGCGCCCGATGGAGTTGGTGTTGATGGGCACCGGCGGATGTGCATCCTTCGACGTGGTGGACTTCCTGCGCAAGGGTCGCCAGGACGTCGTCGGCTGCGAGTGTCGGCTGACGGCCGAGCGCGTCGACGCCGTCCCGGCGGTGTTCAGCGCGATCCACATGCACTTCGTCGTGACCGGGCACGACCTGTCAGAGTCCAAGGTGGCTCGTGCCGTGACCCTGTCCGCAGACAAGTACTGCTCGGCGTCGATCATGCTGGCGGCAGGCGGCGTCCAGATCACGCACACCTGGGAGATCGTCGCTGCCGACCAACCTCGGTGACGTCGCCACCCACGGCACCCGGCAACGCCCGAGCGCGCCACCCGCGGCAACCCCGCCACGCTCGGGCGTTCCCGCCCCCGCGCAGCAAGAACCCCGGTGCCCATGGTTCCCCCCGGATCCACGGGCACCGAGGAAGCGATCAGTCCGTGGGGGGAGCCATCCCCAACCGCGAGCCAATGGTGTCGGTGGCGCACGCCGACCGGCACGTCGACCGGGACTGTTCGTCCTTGCGCGGCCAAGGTGGCACACGGAGGGGGCCGGCGCAAGGCGAATCAGGGCGCAGCGGGCGAATTGGGTCCTCGGTCCCAGATCGTGGTGTCGTGGGTCCCGGTCAGCACGGGTCAGGGGACCGACGTGACCGCGGAGACCGGCCCGATCCGCCACCTCGTGGTGTGCGTCTCGGTCGGTGCCAGCACCACGAGGTCGCGCCCGGAACGTGGCGCGTCCGGCGGGCAGGTCATGGGCTCGATCGCGACGCCCCGCTCGTCGCCCGTGTAGACCTGCACCCAGGGGCACTCGTGGGCCGACCAGGTGATGTGGACGCCGTCGCCAGCGGTGGTGCGGACCTCGGCGCGCGCCGAGGCATGGTCGCCGGGCCCCGGCTCCAGGCCGGTGAAGGCATGGTCGAGGTCCAACTCTGCAGCCGGGCGAGGATGGCGCAGGTCGCGCGTGGTGCCGTCCACATCCACCAAGGCGACCGGCAGCAGGCGGTCGTCGACCTCGAGCACCTGGCTGGCAGGCACCAGCACGGTCCAGTCGGCAGGGGAGCCGGGTGCGCAGAGGTAGGGATGGATCGTCGCGCCCCAGGCCGCCGCGCTCGAGCCGACGTTGGTCGCCGACAACTCGAGTTCGAGTCCGTGTTCGTCCAACCTGGCGTCGAGGACCACGTCGAGGTGGTGGGGCCAACCGGACCGTGGCAGCAGCCCAACCGTGGCGGTGACCCGGTCCGGTGCCGTGGCAGCGACGTCCCACTCGAGCCACGGCGTGAAGCCGTGCAGCGCCGTGCCCGTTGCACGTTCGTTGATGGCCACGCTGTGTGCGAGGCCATCGAAGGTCCACGTGCCGTCGGCGACGCGGTTGGGCCAGGGACCGATCACCGCGCCATGGAATCCGGGCCCGGGCTCGGCACCCGGCGGGGCGGGGACGACCAGGTCTCGGTCCTCGCACCGGAAGAACTCCAGTCGGCCACCATGGCGGTTGATGCCGGCCGAGAATCGACCCGACGTGAAGACGACGACGTCGTGTCCCGACTTCGACGGGCGGCCGGGGGGCGGTTCCCCGGGGGCGTCGTTGTCCATGGTCGTCTGCCTCGTCGGTCGTCGTGGTGGCAATCTAGGAGCCGGGGCCCGGCACGCGTTGGACCGACGACGGGTGCGGCGTCGCCGCGGGTGAACGCGGACCAGCCGCCGGATGCGCGTTGGGCGGTCTCGTAGGCTGTGGGCCACTGCCGACAGGACCATGCGTGCCCGCCAACGATGTCGCCGCTGCGACTGACCCGTTCGCGCGGGTCGACGACCGGGTCCTGCGTGGCGGCAGTGGCCTGAAGTGGCACGCCCACCCCGCCGACGTGCTGCCCATGTGGGTGGCCGAGATGGACGCCGCGCCCACGCCGGCCGTCGTTGCGGCAGTCACGGATGCCCTGCAGGCGGGCAACACGGGGTATCCGGCCGGCACCGACTTCGCCGTGGCAATGGCGTCCTTCGACCACGATCGGTGGGGATGGGAGTTCCAGCCCGCGCGCACCGTCGCCGTCGCCGACGTCATGACCGGCATCCGGGAGATCATCGACGTGGTGACCGAGCCGGGTGATCCGGTCGTGCTCACCCCACCCGTGTACGGGCCCTTCATGGACGTCGTGGACCTTGCCGGTCGCACGCGCATGGACGCGCCGCTCGGCGATGACGGTCGCCTCGACTTCGCCACCCTCGACGCCGCCCTGGCCGAGGCTGCGCGGCGTGCCCGTGGTGCCACCGTGCTCCTGCTGTGCTCACCGCACAACCCGACCGGCGTGGTGCACACGCGGGCAGAACTCGAGCAGGTGGCAGCGTTGGCGAACCGCCATGGCGCCCGTGTCGTCGTCGACGAGATCCATGCACCACTGACCCGGCCGGGCGTGGCGTTCACGCCGTGGCTGACGGTCGCGGGCGCAGACGCAGGCTTCAGCGTCGTCTCCGCGACCAAGGGGTGGAACCTCGCCGCATTCAAGGCGGCACTCGTGATCGGGGGACCCGACGCAGCCACCGACGTCGAAGCGGTGCCGGAACTCGTGACCCACGGCCCCAGCCACATGGGCATGATCGCCCAGGTCGCGGCGTTGGATGCGGGCCGAGGCTGGCTGGATGGGGCCCGGGTTGCGATCGATGCCAACTTCACGACCCTCGCGCAACTGCTGGCGATGCACGTGCCGTCGGTCACGATGGCACCGGCCGAGGCGACCTACCTGGCGTGGCTGGACTTTCGCGCCACGGACCTTGGTCAGGACCCCGCGAAGGTGGTGTTGGACCGGGGTCGGCTGGCGCTCAGCGACGGCCTGTTCTTCGGCCCCGGCGGTGCCGGCCACGCGCGCCTCAACGTGGCCACCGCCGCACACCGGATCGAACAGGCCGTGGAGCGCATCGCAACCGTCGTCGCCGCGTCCTGAGCCGACCTGTCACTGCACCCCGTTCCCGTCCGGACCAACTGCAAGGAGCTGCGATGAGCACGCTGCACGACTCGAGCCCCGAGCACGATCCAGGCGACGACCGGCACGGGGACCCCGCTCGCCACTTCGACGAGCGCGCTGCCGACTGGGACGACGAGGCCAAGGTCGAGCGCAGCCGCGTGGTCGCCCGGGCCATTCGCGACCAGGTCGACGTCGACGCCACGACGCGGGTGTTCGAGTACGGCGCCGGCACGGGATTGACCTCGCAGCACCTGGCCAGTGACGGACCGGTGGGGCCGGTGACGTTGGCCGATCCGTCCGCCGGCATGCGCCAGGTCACGGCCGCCAAGATCGCCGACGGGCGGCTGCCCGCCGACGCGCGCCTCACCTCCATCGACCTGTCCAGCGATGACGCCCCCAACCCGAAGGCCGATCCCCAGTGGGATCCTGCCGCGCGGTTCGACCTCATCGTCACCGTCATGGCCCTGCACCACATCCCCGACGCCGCCCGAGCAGTTGCGGCGATGGCGCAGTTGCTGGCACCCGGGGGGCATCTCGCCATCGTCGACCTGGATGCCGAGGACGGGTCCTTCCATGCCGACCTCGAGGGCTTCGGCGGCCATGACGGCTTC
>DATFMD010000479.1:0-3804 GCA_035267125.1 Nitriliruptoraceae bacterium
GAGGTGGTAGGTGTAGTCCTCCATGAAGCTGGTGCCGCCGGGGCGGCCGTGGCCCATGACCTTCGTGGCGCGGACCATGGCGGCGGTCTTCCAGTCCCCCTCGGCCCCGAAGCCGTACCCATCGGCCATCAGCCGCTGGGCGGCGATGCCGGGCAACTGGGCCAGCCCGTGCAGGTCCTCGAACGTGTCGGTGAAGCCGACCAGGTCCTCGTCGACGAGCCACGACCGCAGTCCGAGCTCGATGGCGGCGGCGGTGCGAAGGGAGTCGTGACGGTCGCCGTCGGGCAACAGCGCACCGGCCACCTCGTAGGTGTCGGCGTACTCGGAACACAGGTCGGTGATCTGTCCCTCGTCCAGTTCGGCGATCCGGGTGGCGACCTCACCGACGCCGTAGCCGTTGACCTCGTAGCCGAACACTCGCTGGAACTCGACCTTGTCGCCCTCGGTGACGGCGACCTCCCGCATGTTGTCCCCCAGGCGCCCGATCCGGGCCCCGCGGGCATCGGCTCGTGCCCATGCGGCCCGCGACCAGGTGGCCAGTCGCTCCCCCACTGCCGGGTCCTGCCAGTGGCCGGCGACGACCTTGCGCTCGATGCGCAGCCGCGACGCCATGTGGCCGAACTCGCGATCCCCGTGCGCGGCCTGGTGGGTGTTCATGTAGTCCATGTCGATGTCGGCCCAGGGCAGGTCGCGCGCGAACTGGGTGTGGAGGTGCACCCACGGCACCGACAACTCGCCGAGGAATCGGATCCACATCCGTGCCGGGGAGAACGTGTGCATCCACAGCACCAGCCCGGCACAGCGCGGATCGGCGTTGGCCTGACCGACCATGCGAGCCAGCTCGTCAGGCGTGGTCATGACCTGCTTGACCACCAGCGGCAACGCCAGGTCGGCCTCGTCGTCCAGGTACGTCGCGATGTGGCGGGCATTGTCGGCCACCAGCTGGATGGTCTCCTCGCCGTAGAGGTGCTGGCTGCCGGTCACGAACCACAGCTCGTGGGTGTCGGGGGCGATCATGGCATGCTCCGGGAGTCGTCGGTCGGTCGGTGGGTCGGGGGCACGAACGACGCCCCGGTGGCGGCTGGCGTGGTCACTGGCCGTACACGTTCTGGTAGCGGTCGTGCAGTGCGTCGACATCCTCGGCCGCGATGGGCACCGGGGTGCCGAGTTGACGCGCCAGGAGCACCGACCTCGCGTTGTCCTCGCACAACACCGCGGCCTTGACCGCGGCCTTGGGCGTGTCGCCGATCGTGAAGGGGCCGTGGTTGGCCATGAGCACTGCCCTGGACCGATGGCCCCGCAGTGTCTCGACGATTCCACGGCCGATCGAGTCGTCGCCGATCAGCGCGAACGGTCCGACAGGGATCTCGCCCCCGAACTCGTCGCCGATCCCGGTCAACACGCACGGCACGGGCTCGTGCACGGCGGCGAAGGCACAGGCGTGTGGGCTGTGGGTGTGCACCACGCCGTTCACCTCCGCCATGTGGCGATAGACGTAGGCGTGGGCGGCGGTGTCGCTGGACGGTCCCAGGTCCTGGCCCGGCACGGCCTGGCCGTCGAGGGTGCACAGCACCATGGCCTCGGGCCCAAGGTCGTCATAGGACACGCCGGACGGCTTGATCAGGAACAGGTCGTGGCCGGGCACCCGGGCCGACACGTTGCCTGCCGTCCACACCACCAGGCCCCACCGCACGAGCTCGTCGTGCAGGTGGGCCAGCTCGACGCGGAGGTCGTGCAGGGACGGGTCGTCGGGAGACAGGGGTGGCGTGGTGTCGGTCGTCATCGGGACAGGGCCTTGCGTCGCAGGTCGCGGAGTCTGTGCATCACGTCGTTGCCACCCTCGCCGAAGTACTCGTGGAGCCGGCGGTACTCGGCATACAGCGTGTCGTAGGCGTCGGCGGCGTCGGCGGCGGGAGTGTAGGTGGCGGCAGTCGGGGCTCCCATCGCGTCGGCAGCAGCGTGGATGTCGGCGTGGGCGCCCGCCGCCACGGCGGCATGCATCGCGGCCCCGAGCGCGGGGCCCTGGGTCGCGGCACTCACGCGCAGGGGCCGGCGCGTGACGTCGGCGTAGATCTGCATCAGCAGCTCGTTCTTCACGAGACCACCGGTGATGACCAGCTCGGCCACCGGTACCCCGGACTGGTCGAAGGCCTCGATGATCCGGCGCGTCCCGTACGCCGTCGACTCCAGCAGGGCGCGGTAGATCTCGTGCGGGCGGGTTGCCAGCGTCAGCCCGACGACGACGCCGGACAACTCGTGGTCGACCAACACCGAACGGTTGCCGTTCAGCCAGTCGAGCGCGATCAGGCCGTGCCCGCCGATCGGCTGCTGTGCGGCCTGGGCAGTGAGGTGCTCGTGCAGACCAAGTCCGGCCGCCTCGGCGTCAGCGGCGACGTCGGCGGGCACGCCGTTGTCGATCCACCACGCGAAGATGTCGCCCACGCCCGACTGTCCCGCCTCGTAGCCGTACAGTCCGGCGACGATGCCGCCGTCGACCACCCCGCACATGCCCGGCACCTCGGCCAGGCGCTCCCCGTTCATGACGTGGCACGTCGAGGTGCCCATGACCAGCAGCATCTGGCCCGGCTCGGTCGCCCGCGACGCCGGCGCCGCCACGTGGGCGTCGACGTTGCCGGCACAGACCGCGATCCCCTCCGGCAGGCCAGTGAGCGCCGCAGCCTCGGCGGTCAGCGACCCGACCCGGCTTCCGAGCTCGGCAACCTCGCCGGCGACCTTGTCGGCGAAGAACCCCCCGAAGCCCGGAGCGAGGGCCTCGAGGAACTCCGCCGACGGGTAGGTGCCGTCCTGACGGACCTCCTTGTAGCCGGCTGTGCAGGCATTGCGGGCACGAGACCCGGTCAGACGCCACACGATCCAGTCGGCAGCCTCGACCCAGTGGTCCATGGCCTCGTAGACCTCACGGGCGTCCTCGAACAGTTCCAGGCCCTTTGCCAGCGCCCACTCCGAACTCAGCTTGCCGCCGTAGCGGCTGATCCACGGCTCGGCGCGGTCGTGGGCCAGCGCGTTGATCCGGTCGGCCTGGCCCTGGGCGGCGTGGTGCTTCCACAGCTTCACCCATGCATGCGGTTCGTCTCGGAACTCCTCCAGCGCCGACAGCGGGGTCCCGTCGTCCCGCACGGGCAGGATCGTGCAGGCGGTGAAGTCGGTGCCGATCCCGATGACCCTGGCGGGGTCCACACCGGCCGCCTCGATCGCAGCCGGCACCGCCGTTTCGAGGACCTCGACGTAGTCAGCCGGTGACTGCAGCGCCCAGTCGGGTGGCAGGGTGGCACCGGAGGACGCATCCAGTGTGGCGTCCATGACGGCATGGCGGTAGGGGTGCACCGCCGAACCGAGCTCCTCACCGTCGGCCACGCGCACCACGACGGCCCTCCCCGACAGCGTGCCGTAGTCCACCCCCACGACCAGTTCCTCGCCCGACCGGGGCTGGTGTGCATCCGTGATCATGATGGGGCTCCCTCCCAATTCGTCACCTGTCGAAGGTGAATGGTATCGCTAACACTCGCCCCAGTCCCGCCGGCCGCCACGCTGGATCGGTCTCTGCAGACACGCCCGGCTTGAACTGGCGGATCAGGGCGTGACCACGACCTTGCCCCCCGCGCGACCAGCGGCACGCGCCAGCGCGGTCGAGACATCCTCGAGGCCATGGGCCTGCATGGGCACGACACCCAGCTCGATGCGGCCACCTCGGACCAGTTCGATGGCGCGGGGATAGGCAGCCCGCATCCGTCGCACGTGCACCAGAGACAAGGCACGTCGGCGGGCTGTCGACGCACGGAATGT
>DATFMD010000480.1:0-8301 GCA_035267125.1 Nitriliruptoraceae bacterium
CCGCCGGCCTCGGTGACCAACAGCATGCCGGCCGCGACGTCCCAGACCTTGGGGACACGGGTGAAGGCACCGACGAGCGTGCCGTCGGCGACCAGGGCAAGGTCCAGCGCATAGGCACCCAGAATGCGTGGCTTGAACCACGTGTCCCCGACCACTTGGCGGACGGTGCCGGCCGAGACGGCCAGTGGTGAGTGCCGCGAGGAGCGCTCGGTCAAGTCGATTTCGGCCGCCACCCACGCCGCCTGGCCGTTGGTGGTGGCCCCCTGGCCTCGCACGGCATCGAAGCGCAGGTCCAGCGCGGGTGCGTCCACCATGCCCCACACGACCTGGCCGTGGTGGGCCAGCGCGACGGACGTCGCCCAGTAGGGCAACCCGGCGGAGTAGTTGGTGGTGCCGTCGATCGGGTCGACCAGCCATGTCCACTCGGTGCCGTCCCAGGTGGTGGATCCCTCCTCGCTGACGACCGCGTGCCCGGGGAACGCCTCGCGCACGCCGGCCACGATGGCGCGATCGGCGAACAGGTCGACCTCGGTGACCGGGGTGCCGTCCGCCTTGTCACGCCGTCGCGATCGCCCCCAGCCATCCAACAGCGCTTGGCGCAATCCGTCGACGAGGTCGTGGCCGACGCGTCGCGCCGCCATCACCACCTCCAGGGCATCGTCGTCCGGCAGCGGTGCGGGTTGGTGGTCGTGCGCAGAGGTGTCCATGACCTGCACGCTATCGCCGTGTCCACGACCCATGGGCCTGCCCCGTTGCGACCACACTGGCCGTTCGGACGGCAGAGGCCCTCCGGTTGTCGACGCGTAGGTTACGCTTGCGTAGGTAGCTCGCAGTGGACCCGTCGAGGACCACCCGGGCATCGCCAGACGGTCCTTCGACGAAGAGGCATCCATGCGCGCACCATCCGAGGTCGTGGCCGACATGCGACTGCGCCTGTCCGGCATTCGTGGCATCGAGATCCCGACCGAAGACCATGTCAAGTGGCAGCGGCGTGGCATGCTCGCCATCTCCATCATCCCCCTGCTGGGCATCGCGTTCGCCGCGGTCCAGGTCTGGGGTTGGGGCCTGACCGGCCTGGACGTCGTGCTGTTCCTGGTCTTCTACACGATCAGTGGGCTCGGCATCACGGTGGGCTTCCACCGCCTGCTGACCCACAAGTCGTTCGACGTCCCCAACTGGGTTCGAGCAGGCTGGGCGACTGCTGGTTCGATGGCCGTGCAGGGTTCGGCGATCGACTGGGTCGCCACGCACCGCCGCCACCATGCCTACTCCGACGAGGAGGGCGATCCGCATTCACCCCACCTCGAGGCGGCCGACGGCATCAAGGGCATCCTGCGGGGCCTGTGGCACTCGCACCTGGGATGGCTGTTCACTCCGGCCGGTACGCGCAAGGAAACCTGGGCTCCGGACCTGATCGACAACCCGGCCATCGCGCGTGTCAACCGAGTCTTCCCGGCCATCATCGTTGCGACGTTCGCCTTGCCGGCGCTGCTCGGCGGTCTGATCTCGATGTCGTGGCGAGGTGCGGTCACGGGCTTGATCTGGGGCGGCCTGGTGCGCGTGTTCCTGTTGCACCACGTCACCTGGTCGATCAACTCGATCTGCCACTTCTACGGGACCCAGCCCTTCAAGGCTCGTGACGAGTCGCGCAACAACCCGTGGTTGAGCCTCCTGTCGTTCGGCGAGTCCTGGCACAACGCCCACCACGCCTTCCCGGCGTCGGCACGGCATGGCCTGCGGTGGTGGGAGATCGACGTGTCGTGGCTGACCATCAAGGGCATGGACCTGGTCGGCCTGGCGCGCAACGTCAAGCTGCCCAGCGAGAACCAGATCGCGCGCAAGCGCCTTTCCGGCAAGCAGGCGCGCGTCAACGCGTGACCGACGTGCGGTTGCCCGGTCGGCCGCGTGGGTGCGCGCCCCGGCGTCAAGCCACGCGTGACGGTCTTGCCCCGTGCCCCTGTGCGCCGCCCCCCAGTGCCCGCCTCCATGATCCCCTGACCTCCAGTCACGGCAGGAACCGCGATGCCCCGTACGCGCATGACCGGTCCTCAACGCCGCGAGCAGTTGATCGCGGTGGGACGCGGCGTGTTCGCCGACAACGGCTATGCCGCGGCGACCGTCGAGGAGATCGCGGAACGGGCCGGTGTCTCCAAACCCGTGGTCTACGAACACTTCGGTGGCAAGGACGGGCTCTACGAGGTCGTCGTCCAGGAAGAGATCGAGGAACTCACCGCGCGCATGGGCGCTGCCGTGTCGACCAGCGTCGCGCGAATCGCCGGCGAGCAGGCCGCCCTGGCGTTCCTGACCTACATCGACGAACGCGAGGACGGCTTCCGCGTGCTCGTGCGCGACACGCCGATGGGCCAGGGCACCGGTGGTCTGGCCACGGTGATGTCGGTGATCGCGGTTCGCGTGGAGCAGTTGTTGCGGGACAACTTCCGTGACAAGGGCTTCGACGACGACGCCGCCCCCATGTATGCGCGCATGCTCATCGGTGCGGTGGCACTGGTCGGGGAGTGGTGGCTGGAGGACGGCAAGCGCAACCGCGACGACGTCGTGGCACACATCGTCAACCTGCTGTGGTACGGCCTGCGGGACCTGCGCCGGGAGCCTCCGCCGCTGGTCAGTGTGGGTGATGGCGTGCGCGCCGATCTCGACGTGATGGTGGACGCCGGGATGGAGCACGACCGGCCGACGCAGGAGCGTGGCGATGCTGCCGCGGCCCGAGCTCGCCGCTTCGAGGGGGTGTCGCGATGAGCGTGCTTGCCGTCGCAGGCATCCAGACCGACCTGGCGTGGGAGGATCGCGACGCCAACCACGCCATGGCCCACACGGAGGTGGCTCGGGCCGCCGCCGCCGGGGCGCGCCTGGTCGTGCTGCCCGAGATGTTCGCCTCCGGGTTCTCGATGAGCATCGAGACGGTTGCCGAGCCGGCTGACGGCGCCACGGCCACGTTGCTGTCCGAGCTCGCGACCGCCCACGACACCTGGGTGGCGGGCAGCTTTGCCTGTGCCCACGACGACTCACTGCCGACGAACCGCCTGCAGGTGGCGGGACCCGGCGGCGAGGTCGTGGCCTACGACAAGATCCACCCGTTCACCCACGGCGCCGAGGCTGACCACTACGTCGGCGGGTCCGGGCCCGTGGTGGTGGATGTCGACGGCGTCCGGGTCGGGCTGGCAGTGTGCTACGACCTGCGCTTCGCCAACCTGTTCTGGGACCTGGGTCCGACGGTGGACGCCTACATCGTCCCCGCCAACTGGCCGTGTGCGCGAGCGGCCCACTGGCGCAGCCTGCTGGTTGCCCGTGCCATCGAGAACCAGGCCTACGTGCTCGGTGTGAACCGGGTCGGCGTGGGTCGACGCGTCGACGGCGGTGACCTCGACTACTGCGGCGACACGATGCTCGTCGACCCGATGGGTGCCGTCGTCGCCACGGCCGCCGGCTAGTCCAACCTCGTCATGGGCGCGATCGACACCGACGAGGTCGCCGGCGTGCGAGACCGGTTCCGGTTCCTGGACGACCGGCGTCACATCGGACCGCCGGCCTGAGGCACGTCGTGTCATGCCCGACCGAGCAGCATCGGGCAGGTCTCAGTCCCGGGCTGCCGCGGGTGGGTGGGCCGGCACGACGAGTCCGCTGAAGTCGGGGTTGGCGCCGGGGTTGGCCGGTGCCATCTCCTCGAGCGCGTCGGCCACGATCTGGGCGACGCAGGCCGACGACACCCAGCGCCGATCACCCGGTACGCGGTACCACGGCGCCCAATCCGTCGACGTGGCGGCCAGCGCGTTGCCGTAGACCCGCATGTAGTCGTCCCACTGCGCACGGGTGTCGAGGTCGCCGGTGTTGAACTTCCAGTGCTTGTCGGGTTCGTCGATCCGCTCCTGCAACTCCTTGCGCTGCTCCTGGGGCGAAATGTCGAGCCAGATCTTGCGGATGACGGTGCCGGTGTCGGCCAGCATGCGTTCGAAGTCGTTGATGTGGCCGTGGCGCTGGTGGACGGTGGCGTCGTCGATCCAGCCGTTGACGGCGACGACGCCGACGTCTTCGTAGTGGGAGCGGTCGAAGATCCCGATGGTTCCTCGCGACGGGACCCGGGCATGCACGCGCCACAGGTAGTCGTGGTCGAGTTCGCGCTCGGACGGCTTCTTGAAGGCGGAGACGCTGATTCCCTGCGGATGGACGAGTCGGAAGACGCGTCCGGACGTCGTGGACTTGCCTGCCGTGTCCATCCCCTGCAGCACGACCAGCAGCGATCGGGCGTTCTCGGCCCACAAGTCGTCCTGCAGGTCCGCGATGCGGGGCTGCAGGTCTGCCAGCAGGGCCTTGCCGTCCTCCTTGTCGGACAACCCCGCGGTGGCGCGGGTGCGGGCGCGCACGCCGAGTTCGGGAACCTGGCCCAGGCGGACTCGCAGGGCATCGACGTCGATGGTCATCGGGACTCCGGGGCAGGGGGTGGGGCGGGGGTGGCCGAACGGCACGGTAGTGGCAGGTGCAGCGTCCGGGCTACGGTCGACGACCCGTTCGCCGCACGTGCCGGGCGGTCGATCGACACCTCGCGGAGCACCGACGTGCCATCAATCATCCTCGCCAGTTGCCAGTGGCTCGTGGACGGCACGGGCCCTCGACTCGACAGTGACGACCCCGAACTCGCAGGCGCCCTGGCCGCTGCCGGCGCCGACGCCGAGATCCGGGCATGGGACGATGACACCGTGGACTGGGCGGGCGCCGACGCCGTCGTGGTGCGCACGACATGGGACTACCAGCAGCGCCTCGAGGAGTTCCTGGCCTGGGCGGGCGAGGTGGATGCCGCCACGCTGGTGCTGCCCACTGCCGACGTCATCCGCTGGAACACCCACAAGTCCTACCTCATGGAGTTGGAGGATCGCGGCGCCCCGATCGTGGCGACCGCGTGGCTGGGAGCAGGTGACCAGGTCGACCTGGCGGAGTTGGCCAGGGCACGCGGCTGGCGGCAGGTGGTCGTCAAGCCCGTGGTGGGGGCGGCCGGTCGGGGGCTGATGGTGGCCGACCCCGCGACCGACACGATCCTCGACATGACGGCACCGATCGACGTGGCCGATCGAGCCGAGGGGGCCAAGCATGCCGACGAGTCTGCCGCGACCCTCGAGTCCTCGGCAGCCACGGGGTCGGCCCAGGCGGCGTTCGCGGCCCTGACGGCGGTCGAGGACGTCATGGTGCAACCGTTGCTGGATCGGGTGCGCACCGAGGGCGAACTCTCGTTCGTGGTGCTCGATGGTCGTGTCGGCCACGTGGTGCGCAAGCTGCCCGCGACGGACCAGTGGCGCATCCACATCGAGGTCGGCGGCGCCTACGAACAGGCGGAACCAGCCCCCGACCTCGTCCGGATGGTGGAGTGGCTCGTCGAGCAGTTGCCGACCGTGCCCGCCATCGCCCGTGTCGACCTGCTGCCATCCGACGACGGCGAGTGGCAGGTCGGCGAGGTCGAGTTGGTGGAGCCGGCGCTCTACCTCGACTGGGTCGACGGTGGTGCCGAGGCCGTGGCTGCCACGATCCTCGATCGCGTCACAGCAGCCCGAAGTCCTGGAGGGCCTTGAGCCCGCACAGGGTGCCGAAGACCACCCCCAGGACGATCACGATGGTGTCGTCGTGGGTCCTCATCCAGGCCCCCATGCGGTCGAGCAACGCCTGGGACCTGTCCGGCGCGACCACGGCGATGACCACGATCGACAGTGGCAGCGCCGTGGCCAGCAGCGTGAACAGCACGAACGCCACGATCCCCACGACGGGCCCTCGAGCTCCCGATCCGATGGCCCCGATCGCACCCAGGGTGCACACCCACTGCCGGGCGCCGAGCAGGATGACCAGCGCGCCGAACAGGGCCGCTCTGCCCGGACCGACACCGGCGAGGCGAGTCATCCAGCGTGCCGACGGACCGTCCGTGGGCGCGTCCCGGCCCGTCATCGCCTTCCATGCTGCGGTTGCGAACAACAGGACGGACAGGACCAGGAAGCCGCTGGCCACCACGGTTGGTCGAGCGGTGTCGGTGATCTGGGGTTCGGTCGGCACCAGGAGCCCGAACACGAGGCCCTGGACGAGGCGGACCCCCAGCATGCCCGCCACCCAGCCGGCCGCTGACGCGACACCGCCGGAACTGCGCTCCAGCAGCAACGTCACGGTGACCAGCCCCGGAACGACTCCCGCCGCGATGGCCAGGACCACCACGTCGACGAGCATGTCCATGGTCCGGCTCTCCATTCGCCATCACGCCAGGGGGCAAATCTAGGCCGCGACATTCGCCCTCGCTTCCTGGTCGGGTGCAGGTGGTCGGCCTCCCGGTGGCAGCCTCGTCGCGCATACGCTGGGTGTGCGCCCGAGGTCCGGGACTGTGCCCGCGTCCAGCCAAGGACCACCATCATGAAGATCGCTGTTTCCGGGGCCACCGGCCTGATCGGATCCGCCCTCGTCGACCACCTGCGCGGGGACGGGCACACGGTCGTCCGCCTGGTTCGCCGCGAGTCCGACCTGCGCGACGGCGACATCCTGTGGTCGGTCGACGACCAGGTGCTCGATCCCGCGGACCTGGTCGGCACGGACGCCGTCGTGCACCTGGCCGGGGCCCCGATCGGCCAGCGCTGGACCGACGAGGCCAAGGCCGAGATCATGTCGTCGCGCCGCGACGGCACCCGCCTGCTGGCCACCGCCATGGCGGGCCTCGACGGCGGGCCCGAGGTGTTCGTGTCCGGTTCGGCCGTGGGGTTCTACGGCTCGCGCGGCGACGAGGTGCTCACCGAGGAGTCCGCACCGGGCGAGGACTTCCTTGCCGACGTCGTGACGACCTGGGAGTCGGCCGCCGACCCGGCCCGGGACGCGGGACTGCGGGTCGTGCATCCGCGGACCGGTGTCGTGCTGGCCGAGGGCGGTCCCTTGGTCGACAAGGTCGAACTGCCCTTCAAGCTGGGCATCGGCGGCAAGGTCGGCAACGGCCAGCAGTGGGTGCCATGGATCTCGATGGTCGACGAGGTGCGCGCCCTGGCGCACCTGGTCACCTCCGAACTGGCCGGACCGGTCAACCTGTGCGGACCCGACCCGGCGCGCAACGTCCGGATGACCAAGGCGCTCGGGGCGGCCTGGAACCGCCCCACCCTGGTGCCGGTCCCGGTGTTCGCGATCCGGGTGCTGTACGGCGAGATGGGGGTGGAGTTGGCGACCGCGTCCCAGCGCGCCATCCCCGAAGTGCTGGCGGCATCCGGGTTCACCTTCACCCACGCCACGATCGAGGAAGCCGCCGACGCGGCCCTGGGTTGATCTCGCCGTGGGCGATCACGCACCGTTCACACGTCCGGTGCCACGTCGCGGCGATCATCGATGCTGGCGAGGCCGGCGGCGGCCTCGCGCAGGTGCCGGGCGACTGCCGGATCCGTGGCCAGGTCCGCGGCACGTGTGTATTCGCCGCGTGCAGCGTTGGGGCGTCCAAGCCGGGCCAGCAGGTCGGCGCGGGTGGCATGGAAGGGTTGGTAGCCGACGAGGTCCAGTTCCTCCACCAGTTCGAGGGCATGACCAGGCCCGTCCACCTCGCCGACCGCGATGGCGCGGTTGAGCGCCACCACCGGTCCCGGTGACTGGGCCAGCAGCTGGTCGTACAGGGCCACCACCTGGCGCCAGTCCGTGTCGGCGAAGGTTGCTGCGTCGGTGTGCACGGCGCTGATCGCGGCCTGGAGTTGGTAGGGGCCGGGGCGGTTCCGGCGCAGGCACTGGCGCACCAGTTCGTGGCCCTCGTCGACGAGGTCGTGGTGCCACAGGGAGCGGTCCTGGTCGGCCAACAGCACGAGGCGACCGGCAGCGTCGCGACGGGCCGGCCAGCGTGCCTCGGTCAGCAGCAGCAGTGCCAGCAGGCCGGTCACCTCGGGTTCGTCGGGCAGCAGTTCGGCAAGGGTGCGGGCCAGGTGGACGGCGTCGGCACGCAGGTCGGCGCCCTCGGCGTTGTAGGTCAGCAGCACCGTCGCCAGCACGGCGGGCAGCCGGGCGGGCAACTCGTCGGGGTCGGGCGCCCGGTAGCCGATGTCGGCCGCTCGGATCCTGCGCTTGGCCCTGACCAGGCGTTGTGCCATGGTCGGCTCGGTGACCACCAGCGCCCGTGCCACGTCGGCGGTGGACAGCCCGATCACCAGCCGCAGTGTGAGCGCGACCTGTGCCTGCGGTGACAGGATCGGGTGGCACGACGTGAACACCAGTCGCAGCATGTCGTCGGCAACGGGCTGCACGACCTCCACCTCCCCGGGCGCATCGTGGTGCAGGACCGCGACCTCGCCGAGCAGTTCG
>DATFMD010000481.1:0-3877 GCA_035267125.1 Nitriliruptoraceae bacterium
GCAGCGTGCTGGGGACCGTCGAGCAGGGCCCCGAGGCCGGCGGTGGGCAGGTCGACCTGGTCCATCTGGGATCCGTTCGTGGCGGTGTGCTTCGAGTTGACCAGCCCGGCGAGATCGCTGCCACGTGGTCGTGGGACCGAAGTGCACACCGCTAGTGTCGCCACCCCACCGATCGAGGGATCCTTCATCGTGTCCGAGACCCGGGATGGCCAGCGCGTGGCCGTCGTCACCGACTCGACCGCCGACCTGTCGGCTGCGATGGCCGAGGACCTGGACCTGCGAGTCGTGCCGATGTCGGTGACCTTCGGCAACGAGACCTTCATCTCGGGTGTCACGATCGATGACCAGGAGTTCTATCGGCGCCTCGATTCGGCACCGACACTGCCGACGACGGCCCAGCCCAATCCGCACTGGTTCCTCGAAGCATGGCAGGATGCCGCCGACGACGGCCACGAGGCGGTCGTGTCGCTGCACGTGTCGCGGGAACTGTCGGGCACGGTGTCCCAGGCCCGTCGCCTGGCGGCGACTGCGACCCTGCCCATCACGGTCGTCGACAGTCGACAGGTCGGTGGTGGTCTCGCCCTCATGGTGCTGGCGGCACAACGGGCGGCACGCGCCAACGGGACCACGTCGGAGGTGGTGCTGGCAGCCCGTCGCGTCGGCGAGCAGGTGGTGAACCGAGTGGTCGTGGCCACGATGGAGAACCTGCGACGCGGGGGCCGCGTGTCCGGTCCGCAGGCACTGGTCGGGCGGGCGCTGCGGGTCCGCCCCATCCTGGGCGTGCAGGACGGTGCCATCGTGCCGATGGGGCGGACGCGGACCCAGCGCCGGGCCTTCGACGACATCGCCCGGGAACTGCTCGACGCGTTCGGCGACGTGCCGATGGCCGCAGTGGTGACGCACGCCGTGGCGCCGTCGGTCGCCGAGATGGCGGTGGAGGTGCTCGACGACGTGCTCGACCTGCGCCAGCACCACATCCAGGTGTTCGGTCCGGTCCTGGGGACACACGCAGGTGAGGGCGCGGTCGCGATCGCCGCCGTCCCGGCTGCGCTGGTGGCCGGCCCGTCGGGCTCGGAGGAGACGACGGACACGTCCGACGCGCCCGACGCGCCCGACGTAACCGACACGCCAGACACGCCCGACACGCCTGGCGCTGCCCGCTCGTGACGGCGGGTGTCCGAGTGCGGGTCGTGGCTTCTTGCCCGGCGCAACGATGGCCGGGCGCCGCCAGCGTCCTCAGATGGTCGCCCCTGCGAATTGGGCCGCGTAGAGCGCCGCATACGCGCCGTCGGCGGCCAGCAGTTCGTCGTGCGTGCCCCGCTCCACGATGGTGCCCCGCGCCATCACGAGGATGACGTCGGCGTCGCGGATCGTCGACAGTCGATGGGCGATGACGAAACTGGTCCGGTCCGTGCGCAGGTCGGCCATCGCCTCCTGCACCAACACCTCCGTGCGCGTGTCGACCGACGAGGTGGCCTCGTCGAGGATCAGCAGCGACGGGTCGGCGACGAACGCCCTGGCGATCGTGATCAGCTGCTGCTCACCCACGCTCAGGTTGCCGCCCTCGTCGGCCAGCACCGTGTCGTAGCCGTTGGGCAGGGCGTGGACGAAGTGGTCCACGCGGGCTGCACGCGCGGCGTCGAGGACCTGCTCATCGGTCGCACCGGGTCGGCCGTAGGCGATGTTGTCGCGAATGGTGCCCTCGAACAGCCACGTGTCCTGCAGCACCATCCCGATGCGTCCGCGCAGTCCACTGCGCGGCATGTCCGTGATGTCGACGCCGTCCAGGGTGATGGTGCCCGCGTCCACCTCGTAGAAGCGCATGACCAGGTTCACGAGCGTGGTCTTGCCGGCGCCGGTTGCTCCGACGATCGCCACGGTCTGGCCCGGCTGCACGTGCAGGTCGAGGTCGGTGATGAGCGGGTCGTCGGAGTAGGAGAAGTCGACGTCGCGGAACACCACCTCGCCGACCGGGTCGTCGACACGGACGGGATCGTGTCGTTCGGGTCGCTGTTCGGGCGCGTCGAGCACTTCGAACACGCGCTCGGCCGAGGCCACACCAGACTGCAGGAGGTTGGCCATGGACGCCACCTGGGTCAGGGGCTGGGTGAACTGCTGGGAGTACTGGATGAAGGCCTGGATGGCGCCGAGTGACACCTGGCCCGATGCCACCTGCAGGCCGCCGACGACAGCGATCACGACGTAGTTCAGGTTGCCGATGAACATCATCGCCGGGCGAATGATGCCGCTGACGAACTGGGCACCGAAGGACGCCCCGTACAGGTCGGCGTTCTTCTCGTCGAAGGCGGCCTGCACCTCGCGCTGTCGTCCGAACACCTTCACGAGCGCATGTGCGGTGATCGACTCCTCGACGATGCTGTTGATCTCGCCAGTGCTGGTCCACTGCTGGACGAAGAGGCGCTGGCTGCGCCGGGCGATGAGGCTGGTGACCGCGATCGTGATCGGGATGACGACCAGCGACACCAGCGCAAGCTGCCACGAGATCCAGAACATCATCCCCAACATCGCCACGACGGTCAGCAACGACGTCAGCAGTTGGGAGAACGTCTGCTGCAGGGACTGGCCGACATTGTCGAGGTCGTTGGTGACGCGGCTGAGGAGTTCGCCGCGCGGTTGGCCGTCGACGTAGGACAACGGCAGGCGATGCAACTTCTCCTCGACGTCCTGGCGCATCGTGAACATCGTGTCCTGGACGACGCCGGCGAGCAGCCACCCCTGGAGCCACTGGAACAGCGCCGCCACCACGTAGATGGCCAGGACCACCACCAGGATGGTCGCGAGCGCGTCGAAGTCGATGCCGGCACCCGGGATGAAGTCCATGCCGCCCAGCATCTCGGCGGTCTCGGTGTCGCCGCTGGCGCGTGCGGCATCGATGGCCTGGTCGCGCGTCATGCCCGCGGGCATCCGGCCACCGACGAACCCGGCGAAGATGACGTCGGTGGCCATGCCCAGCACGCGGGGGCCGAGTGCCGCCAGGGCCACGCTGACCAGGCCCAGCGTGACGACGACGATGACCTTCAGCCGGTGGGGCCGCAACTGGCGCAGCAGGCGACGGGCAGACGGCCAGAAGTCGATCGAGGACTCGGCGGGTTGCCCCATGCTCATCGGACCCCGTCGTGGCCCCGATGCGGCGGGTCCACGCCGCTTGCTGGCCGCGCGCTCCTCGTCGGACGTCACACCTTCGGCCATGTTCAGCCTCCCGCCGGTTGGGCCGCGCGTTGCGAGGCAACGATCTCGGCGTAGGTCGGGCAGGTCTCGAGCAGTTCGTCGTGGGTCCCCTTGCCGACGATCCGGCCGGTGTCGAGGACGATGATGGTGTCGGCGTTGCGGATGGTGGAGACCCGCTGCGCGACGATGATGAGGGTTGCCGTGCGGGTGACCGGGCCAAGTTCTGCTCGCAGCCGGGCGTCCGTCGCGACATCGAGGGCCGAGAAGGAGTCGTCGAACACGTAGACCTGGGGTTGGCGGACCAGGGCGCGAGCAATCGACAGGCGTTGACGTTGCCCGCCC
Organism: Nitriliruptoraceae bacterium; assembly: GCA_035267125.1. Classification (GTDB taxonomy): domain Bacteria; phylum Actinomycetota; class Nitriliruptoria; order Nitriliruptorales; family Nitriliruptoraceae; genus Salsipaludibacter. Next base: position 3,532 of record DATFMD010000481.1, read on the forward strand.
GACACGTTGGTGCCGCCCTGGCTGACGGGGGCGTCGAGGCCGCCGGGCATGTCGGCGACGAACCCGTCGGCCTGGGCCACGCGCAGCGCCTCCCACAGGATGTCGTCGCTGGCGTCCGGGTTGCCGTAGCGCAGGTTGCTGGCCACGGTGCCGGTGAACAGGTAGGGCCGCTGGGGCACCAGGCCGATGTGCGACCACAACGTGTCGGGGTCCGCGTCGCGGACGTCCACGCCGCCGACCAGCACACGGCCACCGGTGGCGTCGACCAGGCGCGGGACCAGGTTCACGATGGTCGACTTGCCGGACCCGGTGGACCCGATGATGGCGGTGGTCTGCCCGGGCAGGG
>DATFMD010000482.1:0-3004 GCA_035267125.1 Nitriliruptoraceae bacterium
GGGCGCCAGCGAGATCACCGCACTGGGGGTCGCAGTGGGTCGCACGCGCCAGTTCGTGGATGGCCTCGGACGCCGCTGACCGCAACCCGGAACCGACCACGGCCCAGGCGCAGTCCCCAGGGCTGAGGCTCAGTTGTGAGGCCCCAGTTGTGAGGCCCCAGGGGTGAGCCCAGGGGTGAGACCCGGGGTGAGGGCCCAGTTGTCAGGCCCAAGGGGTGAGCCCCGGGGTGAGGCCCGAGATGGGGGCCCGGGGTCAGGCCAGCGGGTTGTGGCGTGGTCCGACCTGGTGGCGGGTGGCGAGTTCGATGACGGCCATGTCCAGCACCACGGCGGATGGCAGCGCACTGCCGCCCTTGAGGTCGACGTCCAGGCGGGCAATCCGTTCCTGGCACCAGGCGAGCTCTCCGGGTTCGAAGTTGCTGCGGGCGGGCGCCTGGAGATGGCGGATCTGGCCGGGTGACGCGCCGACGTCGGCGGGACTGGTCAACCCGGCTCGCACCGCCAGCAGTTGCCGGAAGCGCACGGCCAACGCACCGAACACGGCCATCTCGGACTCTCCCGCCTCGCGCAGCCCGGCGAGGGCAACAAGCGCGGTCTGGGGATCTCGGTCAACGACCGCGTCCACGACCGTGAACGACGTCTCGCGCCCGTGCTCCTGCAAGACGCTGTCCACCAGGTCGACGGTGACCTCGCCGTCGGCAGCCTCGATCACCTGGGCGACCTGGCTGGCGATGGCGGCCGTCTCGGTGCCGGCATGGCGCCGCAGGGCGGCGACGACGTCCCGCGACGCCGTGACGCTGCGGCGACGGAACTCGTCGGCGATGACACGGTTCCAGCCACCGTCGTCCCACGGCTTGGGAGCGGCGACCTCCGTGACCGTGCCCACCTTGTTCATGCGGCTGGTGAACTTGCGGACCTGGTTCTTGCCACGCGACACCAGCACCAGGACGGCCTCGTCGTCCGGCTCGTCCAGGAAGGCGGCGATCTCGTCCTTGAGGTCGGCTCCGACGCCGCGCTGTTCGAGGCCACGAATGACGACGCCGGTGTGGTCACCCAGCAGCGACGTCGTGCGCAGCGACGGCAGGCGTTCCAACTCCATGGCGTCGTGGACGTCCACGGTCAGCAACTCGTCCTGCGCGGTCAACTGGTCCACGAGGTCCCGCATCGCCCGATGCAGGAGGAGGTCGTCGTCGCCGACGATGAGGTGCAGTGATCCCATGGCCGCGAGGCTACAACAGCCGGCCGACGATCCGACGACCGTGGTCGATCATCGGGGCGGTGGCACGGGCACCGTCACCGTCCCGTCGAGGTCGGTGCGGTGAAGCGTGGTTCCCATGTCGTCGAGCACGTCCAGGACGGTCTGCCGCGGATGCCCGTAGTCGTTGTCGGCACCGACGCTGACCACGGCAACGACGGCACCCGTGGCCTCCAGGAAGGCCGGGTCCGATGTCGCCGCGCCGTGGTGCGGCACGGCCAGCATGCCCGTGGCCACGTCGGCACCGGACCGGAGCAACCACCGCTGCGCCGCATGCTCGATGTCGCCCGGCAGCAGGGCGACCCGATCACCCTCGACGATCCGCAGGACGACCGAGCGGTCGTTGCGGCCACCCTCCGTCGCCACCAGGTCGTGTCCTGCCGGCGGGCCGAGGACGTCGACGCGAGCCGACCCCAGCACCGCACTGGAGGTCGCCACGACCGCGACCGTGCCGGGTGGCAGGTCGTCGCCGGGCGGATCCGGGCTCCCATCGGGTCGGGCGGACACCCACACCACCGGCACCTCGACCGTGGCCAACACGTCATCGAGGCCGCCGGCATGGTCGTCGTCGGCATGCGTGATCACGACCAGGTCCAGCCCGGTGACACCGTTGCGCCGAAGCCACTGCGCAGCCCGTGCGTCGCGTCCCGTGTCCACGAGCATGCGATGTCCGGAGGCCGTCGTGACCAACAGGGCATCACCCTGGCCAACGTCGATCGCGGTGACGGCGAGCACACCGGGCGGGGCACCCGGCGAGCCCGGGCCCGGGGCCAACGTGACCGCTGCGACGACACCAACCACGACCACGGCGCTGCGCCGCAGTCGGGTACGTGGGCGGGCCAGCACGGCCACGGTCGCTGCGGTTGCCACGGCGAGCCCCACCGGAGACGCCAGTGACAGGACCGGACCCACGTCACCGCGACGCGCCACCGTGAGCACGATGTGCAGGGGCGGCCCGGCCACTGCCATGATGGCGCCACCGATGCCCTGGTGCACCTGCGCGACCAGTGCTGCGACCACCGCCACCAACGAGGCGACTGCAGCGGCCGGCACCGCGACCATGTTGGCCGGGATGGCAGCCAGGGGCACGTCCCCGATGCCGGCGACCAGGACGGGCGCGACCGCGACCTGGGCGCCGAGCGTCGCCGCGAGCAACAGCGCCACCGGCCGCGGCAGCCACGCGGGCAGTCGCAGGACGAACACCGGAGCCACCACCAGCACGCCCAACGTCGCCAGGGCCGACAGCGCCAGGCCAAGGGAACCTGCCGCCGCCGGATCTGCCACCAACAGGACGATCACCGCCACGGCCAGGGCATGCAATGCGGCACGTGGTCGACCAACCATCGTGGCACCCATGACGACGACCGCCATCACCGCGGCGCGCAGCACCGACGGTTCCGCGCGAGTCGTGATCGCGAACACGAGGATCGAGCCGAGCACGGCGGCACGCCGCAGCCTCGCAGGCGCTGCCCCAGCCAGGCCCGCGACCACGCCGGCCACGAGGGCCACGTTGGACCCCGACACGGCCACCAGGTGGGTCAGCCCGGTTGCCTGCATGGCGTCCTGGCCGGCATGGGACAGCAGGCGGGTGTCCCCGGTCACCAGGCCCACGGCCAACCCCGCGGCGTCACCAGCCAGGCCCACGCGGGCAGCGGCACGGATGCGACTGCGAACCTCCTCGACAGCGCCCAGCACCCCCTGCGGTGGCGCCGCCACCTCGGCCACGCTCGGGTGCAGCGCGACCACGGC
>DATFMD010000483.1:0-3836 GCA_035267125.1 Nitriliruptoraceae bacterium
GGATGCGACGTGGTCGACGTCGCCCGCTTCGAGCGCGTCCTGCAACGGCGCGCGGGAATGCGGGCCCGCCTGTTCACGCCTCGCGAACTCGGCGACGCCGTGCGCGGCGGCGTCGCGGTGGGCTCGTCGGTCGAGGTGGACCGGCTGGCGGCCCGGTTTGCTGCCAAGGAGGCCACCCGCAAGGCGTTGGGGGACCTGCGCCTGCCGTTCCACGCCACCGAGGTGCGCTCGGATGCCGACGGGGCGCCGCGCCTGTGGGTTGGCGGCCAGCCATCGACGCTGTCCGTGTCGATGTCGCATGACGGTGGCGTCGCGATGGCCGTCGTGATCGGCCCTCCTGCCGACGGGACCGGGTCCGACGACGAATCCGTTTCCGGACGATCCGGCACGGTCCACCGCGACCACCCCGGCCCGGACCAGTCCGACAGCGGCCCGTCCGACAGCGGCCAGTCCGACGGCGGCCAGTCCGACGGCGCCCAGTCCGACAGCGGCCAGTCCGACGGCACCCAGTCCGACCCCGACCAATCCGGCCCTCCCACCCATCCATCTCGGAGACGACAATGATCCTCGACGGCAAGAAACTGCTCATCACCGGGGTGCTCGATCCCCGCTCCATCGCGTTCACGGCAGCACGGTTGGCCCAGGAACAGGGTGCCGAGGTCGTGCTCACCGGGTTCGGTCGGGGCATCCGGTTGACCAACCGCAGTGCCGGTCGCCTCGATCCGGTGCCCGACGTGCTGGAGATGGACGTCACCCAGCCCGAGCAGGTGGCGGCGGTGGTGGCCGACCTCGAGCAACGGTGGGGCCGCGTCGACGGGATCCTGCACGCGATCGGGTTCGCGCCCAACGTCTGCATCGGCGACGACTTCTTTGCCCCCGAGTGGGACGACGTCGCCACGGCGATGCAGATCTCGACGTTCTCGCTGGGCGTGCTGGCCCGGGACTTTCGCCACCTGCTGGCGGCATCCGACCACGGTGCGCTCGTCGGGCTGACCTTCGATGCCACGGTGACCTGGCCCGGCTACAACTGGATGGGTGTCGCGAAGGCCGGTCTCGAGTCGCTGTCGCGCTACCTGTCGCGCGAACTCGGCCCCGACGGAACGCGTGTCAACCTGGTCGCTGCCGGTCCGCTGCACACCATGGCCGCCCGGTCCATCGAGGGGTTCGGCAACTTCGACGACATGTGGACCGACCGGGCGCCGCTGGGGTGGGACCTGCGCGATCCGGAGCCGGTGGGGCGCAACATCGTGGCCCTGCTGAGCGACTGGACGCTGGGCGTCACGGGCGAGATCCTGCACGTCGACGGAGGCGTCCACGCCACCGGGGCGCCCATGCCACCGGCGGATCCGTCAGACGCCGACCAAGACGCCGACCCAGACGCCGACCCAGGCGCCGACGAACAGGCCACGGCCGACTGACCGTGGCGCAGGTCACACCTCGGCTGCCCAGATCGGGTCGCTGGTGGGTTGCTCGGATCCGCCGGCAGGCTCGATGGTGATGCCCACGGTCGCGCCGTCCGTCACCGGGACGTCGAGCAGTTTCGGACTGGACGGGTCGACGAACAGCCCTGCCGAGACGGGGCCCCGCTCGTCGATGACCCACACCTGCATGACCTCGTCGTCGCCCGGTGCCGTCAGCCCTGCCGTGGCCAACACGGCCTGCTGGTCAGGTGCGATCACCAGGGTCGTGCCATCCACCTGGATCGTCTGCGCGCCATCGGCGGCGAGCACGGCGGCAACTTGCTGGGCCTGGTCATCCCGTTCCTGCAACTGCCCGTTCAGGCTCGTTGCCCACAGTCCCAGCGCACCGGCCACGACCATCAGCGCCGCCGCCAGGCCCAGTCCGAGGCGATTGGCCAGGGTCATCCCACGTGAGGTCGCGTCGCGGGTCTGGGGTGCCGATCCAGTCACCGTGGCTGCGCCTGCAGGCGCAGCCGTGGTGGTGGGCGTCACCGTGTCGGCAGTCGTGTCGGCTGTGGGGTCGGAAGCCGCTTCGGCAGTCGGGTCTGAAACGGTGTCGTCGGCATCCGAGCCGTCTGCATCGCCGTGGTCAGACACTGCCAGCGGCGGGTCCTGGCGCACCGACGTGATCATGGCCATGACGTCGGTCTTCATGCTGGCCGGCGGGGACTCCTCGACCAGTTCGGACAGTCGCACGGTCGTGGCCTCGAAGGATGCGACCTCCTGGCGACAGGCGCGGCACTGGGCCAGGTGTGCCTCGAAGTCGTCCACCTCGTCGGCCGGCAATGCGTCCAGGGCATAGGCGCCCGCCAGGGAATGGATGTCTGCGGATGTCATGTCGCCACCCCCAGTTCGTCTCGGAGCCGGATCATGCCGTCGCGCATGCGCGTCTTGATCGTGCCCAGCGGCACATCGAGTGCCGCGGCCACTTCCCGATAGGTGTACCCGTCGAACCAGGCCATCTGGATGGCCTCGCGTTGCAGCTCGGTCAGGTGGTGCATGGCTGCGCGCACCTCGGCGTGTTCATCTTCCATGACCACCCCTTCCGCGATCGTGTCCGCCGGACGCTCCATCTGGGTACGTCCCGCTCTCTGGATGCGGTCGCGCGACGACTGCTCGCGCCTGACGACGTCAATGGCACGTCGGTGTGCCAGCGTCAGGATCCAGCTCGCAGCCGCGCCGCGGTCGGGGTCGAACCTCGCTGCGGTCTTCCACAGCTCGGTCATGACCACCTGTGTGGCGTCCTGGCTCAAGGTCGGATCGCGAACGATCCGCTTGACCAGGCCGTAGACACGGGCGCTGTAGCGGTCGTAGAGCTCCTCGAACGCGGCCGTGTCACCTCGTGCCGTACGCACCAACAGGTCTTCGTCGGTCATGTGCTCGTCGTCGACGACGTGCAGATGGCGACGTGCGGCCACGGCTGGCTCCCGACTGGATCGTGGGGGTCGCGACAGGATCGTCGGACCGTCATCCCGACCGACGGGTGTCGGTCACCAGTGGTTCGGCCACGGCGGGGCGGCGGTTTGGTCACGGCTTCACGGCCAGCACCGGACAATCTGCATGGAGGATGATGTCCTGGGCGTTGGAGCCGAGCAGGAGCTTTCCGACCGGTGAACGGCGCCGGATCCCGATCACGAGCAGGTCGACGTCCAGGTCCTTGGCGGTGCGCAACAGGTCCTCGGAGGGCGTCTTGCCCCGGGCGTATCGCTTCACCTCGTAGGTCACGCCGCGCTCGGCCAGGTCTGCCTCGGCATCTCGCAGGGCACGGTCGTGGTCGAACGCGATCTCCTGCTCGTCACGCTCGCCGCCCTTCATCGAGTGGACGACGATGAGCGTGGCGTCGCGAAGCAACGCCTCACTGGCCGCGGCCTCGAAGGCGGCCCGGCCCTCGTCGGTGTGCAGGAAGCCGACTGCGATGTGCATGGAGTGTCCTGACGTCTCGGCCGACATCCGAACGGCTCGTCGAACGGAAGGTCGGGACTGGCAGCCGCGTGTGTGTTCCACGCAGTGTGTGCGAGTCTAGGCGCCACCGCGTCGCCGACGCCGGGATCGGGCAACTCGGCGTTGGTCGGCCGGATCACCGGCTGGCCGGGTCGGCGCGTGGCAGGGACCGGGGTGGCCGTGTTCGGGTCGGCTGGGCAGGGTTGCCCACGCCGACGCGTCCACGACGCGTGCGGCCACCACCCGATGTCGTGCGGTGGTGGAGAACGCGCGGCCGGGCCACTACCGTCGGTGCCGGTGGCAGGGCGTGATCCGCTGATGCCACCATCTGCATGACGGCGCCCCGTCTGCCTCGACGACGGGCCACGATCGGCGATCCCGACGGCCCAGGACGTTCCAAGGAGTTCACCCGTGGCACCTGACGAGCCAACCGAC
>DATFMD010000484.1:0-3443 GCA_035267125.1 Nitriliruptoraceae bacterium
CGACCACGCCACCTCACCGTCGGGCAGGACGTTGCGATAGACGGTGAAGGTGGGATCCTGGTCAGCCTCGTCGGCCTGGTCGCCACTGGTGTCGACCGCACTGACGATCTCGCCCTTGTCGACGGCGTCGATGATCTCGAGTTTGTAGGGCTGATCGGCGAACTCGACGCGGGCATCCTCCTTGGCCACCTCTTCGCGCGCGAACGACTGGCGCTGCTTCATGAGCACGCGCATGCGCTCCTCGATGCGCTCGAGGTCCTCGGCGGTGAACGGCTCGTCGACGTCGAAGTCGTAGTAGAACCCGTTCTCGATCGGTGGACCGATCGCCCACTTGGCGCCCGGGAACAACTCGGTGACGGCCTGGGCCATGATGTGGGCGGTCGAGTGGCGCAGGATGAAGCGACCCGCATCGGTGTCTGCGTAGATGGGCTCGACGGTGACGACCCCGTCATGGCCGTCTGCGTCGGCGGCATCTGACAGCGGGCGGTCGAGGTCCCACTGCGCACCGTCGACGGTCGCGGCCACGACGGCGCCGCGAATCGCCTCGAGCGCCTTGAGGGCCTGCAGGGCGGTGGTGTCGGCGGCCAACTGCGCGCTGGCATCGCCGGACTGGATGGTCAATGAGGTGGACATGGCAACTCCTGTTGGGTGGCAAGGCTATTCCGGTGCCGAGCGACTCGCGGGCAGGGCGTGCCCGTGTCGGGAGGCAGCGGGAGGACGGTCGCGGAACGACCGGGGAGCCACGTCGGACGGCGGGTGTGGACCTACGAAGGCCGCCCGACGCGAGTCGTTCGCGTGGGCCGTGTCGTCGCCGTCAACAGGATGTGCATGCCACCAGCATGCCACACCGCCCCGTCCATCCGCAAGGGGGCGCGCACCGGCGGGGTGCTGACGCGCCGACGACGCCCGGGAGGACGGGCAGTCCCATGGCGGAAGGCAGGCGCGGGCTAGTCTCGACTCCATGACGCTCGATCGACGTCCCGCTGGCATGACCGACGACACCGTTGCCGCCCTGGGACGGTTGTCGGAAGCACTGGAATGGATCGAGCGTGCTCGCGGGCGGCTCTACGACTTCCACCAGATGAGTGGCCATGCCGACCTGCTTGTCGGCGAGGCCGTCGAGGCCCTGCGTGACGCCGGCCACGACGACGCCGCCGGCCTGCTCGAAGACGAACTCGTCGGCCGCAACGTGATCGAGGGACGGTGGACCTTCCAGCTCGTCGAGGAGTACGACGACACGTACTGGTCGGTCGCACGCGATCTCGAACGACGGGTCAGGGACGACCTCGGTGACGGGGCCGCGACGCACCGGTCAGGACGCGTGCCTCGCCACGTCCACGAGGCGGAGATGAAGGCCGACCGCATCACGCCCGGCCATCCGCGACATCGACCCGTGCCGCCCGACCCCGACGATGGCGATGCCACCCAGGTCGACGGCGCGCACGGGGCCGCCGCAGCGGATCCAGACGCCGACGTCCGAGGCTGAACGTGTCGCCACCCGACCGGGATCGCTGGCCGGTACCGGAGTGGTTGGTGGTTGCGCCCCGCCCCCGCACGGAGTCGGCGGCAGCCCGCTGGGCAGCAGCCACGGCCGAGGATCGGCGCAGGTGGACCGGGCAGATGACGTCGGGTTCCCCATCAGCTGCCGACAGTCCCGTCGTGCTGGCCCTGCTCCAACGGCGCATCGCCACGGCGTGGCGGCTGCGTGCCGCTGCCGTCGGACTGGGGTGGCTGGTCCTGATGACCGTGTGGGGCTTCGGTCGCGCCCAGACCGGCGTGACGGTGGGCCCATGGCTGTACGCCGGGACGATCCTGGGGGTTTCGGTCGCCTCGATGCAGTGGCGGCGTGTCTCTGGCCGACTGCAGGCATGGCGAACGCGGCTGGCCGAGTTGGAGACTTCCACGGCTCAGTGGGGCGCAGGATCGTCCAGCACGAATCCGCCACCGGGCAACTGATGGAGGTGGCCGCCGTAGGCCGTGGCCAGGTGCGCCTCGGTCAAGACCTCTTCTGGCCGTCCAGACGCCACCACCTTGGTGGCCAGCAGCACCACATGGTCTCCGGTCAGCGCCGTGTCCAGGTCGTGGGTGGTGAGGATCACCGTGCGACCGCGCTCGATCTCGGCGGCGATGATGGTCTCGATGCGTTCCGCCGACGTCAGGTCGAGGCCCGCCACGGGCTCGTCGAGCAGCAACAGGTCAGCCTCCTGGACCAGGGCCTGGGCGACCATGACGCGCTGGCGCTGGCCGACCGACAACTGGCCCAGGTGGCGTCGTTCGAGGTCGCTGATGCCGAGGCGCTCCATGGCCTCGTCCACGGCAACCGCGTCGTCGCGGCCACGACCAAACAGCCCGCGGCGAACGTAGGTGCCCATGCCGATGACCTCGCGCACGGTGATCGGAACCGCCTCGTTCACCACTGCTGCCTGCAGCACGTGGGCAACGCGCCGCCGTTGGCTTCGAGGGGACCCGCCCAGCACCTCGAGGGTTCCTGCCCCGACCTCCTGCAGTCCCGAGATCGAGCGCAGCAGGGTGGACTTGCCCGAACCGTTGGGACCGATGATCACGGTGAGTCGACCCGCCGGGAGGCACAGGTCGGCGCCGTCCACGGCCAGGTGGGACCCGTGGCGCAGGCTGAGATCGTCGGCCACCACCGCCGCCACGCCGGGTGATGCTGCCAATGGGGTCTCCTGCTGCGTCAGGCGCCCAAGAATGGGAATGGTTCTCGGCAAGAGTAGCCAGCGTCTGGGGCCATCGTTCGATGATGGTCGTTCGACAATGAGAATCATTCCCACTACACTTCTGCGAAACATGCCGAACTGCGTTCCACTGTCCGTCCTACTCGCCCCGGAGGCTCCCGTGCACCACACCCGTGCCCTGCTGCCATGGTTCGCCGTCGCGGCCATGGTCCTTGCCGGTTGCGGCTCGATGGCGGCGAACGACGCGGGGCAGGATTCGTCGTCCGCCTCGGCCAGCACGGTCGCCGGATCCGGCGAGGCGACTGACGCCGGTGTGACGATCGTGGCGACCACGTCGATCCTCGGCGACGTGGTGCGCAACATCGTCGGCGAGGACGCGGCTGTCGAGGTGATCATGGGGCCGGGTGTCGATCCCCACGGGTTCGCCCCCTCGGCTGCCCAGGCCCAGTCCATCCGTGAGGCCGACCTGGTGGTCGCCAACGGGTTGCAGTTGGAGGAGTCCCTGCAGGACGCGATGGAGTCGGCCGAACAGGACGGCGCCAACGTGTTCCGCGTGGCCGAGGGACTCGACCCTGTCGCGTTCGCGGCGCGAGCCGGCCACGACGACCACGACGACCACGACAACCAGGATGCCGAAGACGACGCCCACGACGACGAGGCCGAAGACGACGCCCACGACGACGACCATGGGCAACTCGACCCGCATGTCTGGCTCGATCCCCAGCGCATGGCCGACGGCGCAACGCT
>DATFMD010000485.1:0-2518 GCA_035267125.1 Nitriliruptoraceae bacterium
GCGTCGGCCGGCGTGGGCACCGTGCCCGTGATGGGAATCGACTGGTCCGGGGTGGTCCCCCAGGTGACCCAGGGCACCACGTCGGCGGCGTCGATGTGCAGGGTGGTGTCGAACGTGGCCCCGTCGTCGGTGCCCAGTTCACGCCAGGCTGCCACGGCTGCGTCCCAGTCAGCGCCCCTGGGCGCATAGGGCCGGTCCTCGAGGAACGCGAAGGTGGTCTCGTCGGGGGCGATCACGCCGGCCCGCGCTCCACCCTCGATGGTCATGTTGCAGACCGTCATGCGCTCCTCCATCGACAACGCCTTGACGGCGTCGCCGCGATACTCGATGACGTGGCCGGTACCACCGGCGACCCCGAGCCGATTGAGGATGTGCAGGACCAGGTCCTTGGCGGTGGTGCCGGAAGGGAGGGCGCCGTCGACCTGCACCGCCATGGTCTTCGGACGGCGTTGGGGCAGGGTCTGGGTCGCCAGCACGTGCTCGACCTCCGACGTGCCGATGCCGAACGCGAGCGCGCCGAAGGCACCGTGCGTGGCGGTGTGGGAGTCGCCGCACACGATCACCATGCCGGGCTGGGTGGCGCCCAGTTCGGGACCGATGATGTGCACGATGCCCTGGTTGCGCGATCCCATCGGGAACAGCTTGATCCCGAATTCCTCGCAGTTGGTCGTCAGCGCGTCCATCTGCTTGACCGACATCTCGTCGGACAGCGGCAGGCGACCGGAGGCCTGCTCGGGATCGGTCGGCACGTTGTGGTCCATCGTCGCCAACGTCAGGTCGGGGCGGCGAACCGTGCGGTTGGCCAGGCGCAGTCCCTCGAAGGCCTGTGGCGAGGTCACCTCGTGCACCAGGTGCAGGTCGACGTAGAGCAGGTTCGGGTCATCCTCGGCTCCGCCGGCAACCAGGTGGCTGTCGTAGAGCTTTTCGATGATCGTGCGGGGGGCCGTGCTGGACATGGTGTTCCCCTGGGCGGGTGAGCAGTCGATCCGGTGGCCCGTCGCGGGCCTGGACGCAGTCAATCGCAAGTGCATTGCGCAGTTCAACCCTTACTTGCGAGGGCGTGTGCTGGCCCAGGTGAATGCGTTGCACCCGCGACGGCCCGCATCTGACCACCCGCAACCGACCTCCGGCGACCGACTGCCGGCGACCGACTGCCCGAGCTCAGCGCTCGTCACCGAACCAGCGTTCCACGAGCTCGGCGTGGGTGCCGTCCTCGTAGACGTCGATGATGGCGAGGTTGATGGCCTCCACCAGCGGGCTGTCCTCGGGCAGGGCGATGCCGTAGTACTCATCGGCGAACACCGGCCCGACCACGTGGCCGATGTTCTGGCCGGGCCCGGCGGCCCAGTACTGCAGGATGGGGGCGTCGTAGACCACGGCGTCGTGGCGCTGGGCGGCCAGCTCGGCCAGGGCCACGTCGATGTCCTCCACGGCGACGTGGCCGATGCCGGCCTCGACCAGGTGGTCCTCGGACGTCGTGCCGGCAACCGTCACCACGGCGTGGTCGTTGAGGTCGTCGACGTCGCCGATCGTGCCCTGGATGTCCTCGAGCGTGATGATCGAGGCCAGGCTGGCCGTGAAGACCGACAGGAAGACCACGCCGAAGACCATCCAGGCCACGCTGATGCTGCGGCCGAGCGCACTGCGTGGGACCTTGTCGCCGTAGCCGACCGTCGTGAGCGTGACCATCGCCCACCAGACGCCGTCGAAGAAGCCGTCACGGCCCTCGTGGAAGTCGTCGTTGCCACGGCGCTCGACCAGCCACAGGGTCGTGCCGAGACCCAGGGTCCCGAAGACCAGGATGGCCAGCAGGGTCGCGACTCGTGGCGAGGCCAACGCCCGCAGCACGGCGCCCGGTCCCCCGGTCAGACCATCGCGCACCATGACCTGCAGCCCGGCGTCGTAGAAACTGTGGCTGAAGTCGATGGTGCGCTCGCGCTCGGTGGTGATGCTGATCGCCGCCGTGGCTGCGTCGACGTCGCCCGCCTCGACCGCTGCGACCTGGTCGCCGACGGTTTCCAGTTCGACGTAGTCGAAGTCCAGTTCAGCGCGGTCGGCCACCTCGTCCCACAGATCGATCGAGAAGCCGTCCCACCCGTCGTCGTCGGCCACCACGAAGGGCTCGATGATGCGGATGCCGATCATGAGCGGCTCGGCCGGTGGATCCGCCCCGGCATCCGACGGCTCCTGGCTGGAGGTGGCCGTGGGGGTCGGTTCGCCCGTTGCCTCCTGTGCCAGGGCGGGCAGCGTCAGGATGATGGCCAGCGCCATGGACGCAGCCCCGGCCCACAGTGCTCGACGACACGACGCACGACGCTCCATGGCGGCCAGTATGGCAGCCATCGACACGACGCGCGCCGCGTCCCCGCCACGACTCATGGGCGATCCGGAAGGTCGGTGACCGCTGCGGCGTGCCGCATCGCGCCAGCGCGGGCACGCGACGCCCCGCGTCCAGGCTGTTCTGGAGGCTGCAACCGAGCGTTGCGGCGGGTTGGAACGAGCGTTGCGGCGGGATCGG
>DATFMD010000486.1:0-5457 GCA_035267125.1 Nitriliruptoraceae bacterium
CACCGGGCACTGCGCCAGTGGCAGGGACTCGTGGCGACCTACCGGGCACTCGGGCACTCGGTCACCGAGTTGCCGGGTGTTGCGGGCCTGCCGGACATGGTGTTCGCGGCCAATGGTGCCCTGGCGATCGACGGTCGCGCAGTGGTGGCCAGTTTCGCCCATCCCCAGCGTCGCCCCGAATCCGCCCACTTCCGCCGGTTGCTCCAGTCCCACCTGGGCCTGGCGACCGTCGAGGCGATCGACGTCAACGAGGCCGAGGGCGACATGGTGGTCGTCGGTGACGTCATCCTGGCAGGCACGGGGTTTCGCACCGCGGTCCCCGCCCATCACCAGGTGGCCACCGAGTTCACGCGCGAGGTCGTGACGCTGGAACTCCACGATCCGCGCTTCTACCACCTCGACGTGGCCGTCGCGGCGCTGGACGACCACACCATCGCCTGGTATCCGGCCGCCCTGGCCCCCGAGGCACGGCGAGCACTGGCACGACGGTTCCCGACCGCGATCGAACTCGACGAACACGACGCGATGGTGCTGGGAGCCAACCTGGTCAGCGACGGTCGTCACGTGGTGCTCGACGAGCGCGCGACGGCCCTGGCCGCCGCCGTCGAGGAGGCGGGCTTCGTCGCGGTGCCGGTGGCCGTTGACGAATTCAACAAGTCGGGCGGCGGCGTCAAGTGCCTCACCATGGAGGTGCACCGTTCCCGTCGCGCAACCGATCGTGGCACGCCTGGTGCGAGTGTGGCGTGGCACGCGAACGGGTCCACGGCAACGCCCACCCCGACCGAATCCCGAGGAGCCGTCGCATGAGCCAGTTCGCCGCCAACAACTACACCCCGCTGCCGGTCACGATTGCAGAGGGCGAGGGCGCGTGGGTCACCGACGTCGACGGTCGCCGCCTGCTCGATGCCCTGGCGGGCTATTCGGCGCTGAACTTCGGTCACAGGCACCCCACCCTGATCGCGGCCGCGCACGCCCAACTCGACCGCGTCACCCTCACCAGTCGAGCGTTCCGCCACGACCAGTTCGACGAGTTCGCCCGACGCCTGGCCCAGCTCACCGGCAAGGACGCGATCCTGCCCATGAACACGGGTGCGGAGGCCGTCGAAACCGCCATCAAGATGGCACGGCGCTGGGGGTACCGCGTCAAGGGCGTGCCGGCGGACCGGGCCACCATCGTGGTCGCGACCGACAACTTCCATGGGCGTACCACCACGATCGTGTCGTTCTCGAGCGACCCTGATGCCCGCGAGGACTTCGGTCCCTTCACCCCGGGGTTCGTCCAGGTGCCACACGGTGACCTGGCAGCACTGCGCGCCGCCATCACCGACACCACCGTGGCGGTGCTCATGGAGCCCATCCAGGGCGAGGCCGGCGTCATCATCCCGCCGGACGGCTGGCTGCGCGGCGTTCGTGACCTGTGCACGGCCAACGACGTGCTCTTCATCGCGGACGAGATCCAGGCAGGCCTGGGCCGCACGGGGACCACCTTCGCCTGCGACCACGACGTCGTCGTCCCCGACGTGTACGTCCTGGGCAAGGCGCTGGGAGGTGGGGTCGTGCCGGTCAGTGCCGTGGCAGCCGACCGTCAGGTCATGGACGTCTTCACTCCGGGTTCGCACGGGTCGACCTTCGGCGGCAACCCGCTGGCATGTGCGGTCGGCCTGGCCGTCATCGACTTGCTGGAGACGGGGGAGTACCAGGCGCGAGCACGTGCACGCGGCGTCCAGTTGGCCGACGGGATCGCCGGGCTGCCGAACGTGGACGGTGCTCGCGTGCGGGGCCTGTGGGCGGGCATCGACGTGGCCGGTGGGCGCACCGGCAAGGACGTGTGCCTGGCGCTGCTCGACGCAGGCGTCCTGGCCAAGGACACCCATGGCTCCACGATTCGCCTTGCCCCACCGCTGACGATCACGACTGACGAGGTCGACTTCCTGGTCGACACGCTGGGCAAGGTGCTGGCCGGCTGACCGTGCCGGCGGATGGTCCATCCGGATCGACTGGCCCCACCGCGGGCGTTCGGCCGACTGCCCACGGGAACGCGACCGTGTCAGCCTGCGGCCCGGCCCACACGCCGCCACTTGGTGACACCGACGAACAGGGGCGCCACGAGCGACAGCCCGATCATCACCAGCCACTGGCTGCCGGTCAGCGAAACGGTGTCGAGTCCGCGTTGGAGCATGCCCAGTTCGATCGCAGCCCAGGTCAACGCCCAGCCGGCCATGATCCAGCCCAGGAACGGGAACACCGGCGCTGCCCAGGCGCGCTCGCGGTCGCGCCGCATCACCAGCCCGATGTTGAGGGCGCTCAGGGCAACCAGCCCGAAGGCCATGGTCATCGACGTCGACCCGTTGACCGTGCTGGGTTCGTCGGGCCCGAACGTCAACACGAGCAGCGCGAGGGAAGCGACGATGAAGCCGCTGATGGCCCACCGGACGATCTGGGCCCGATGGGCGATCCGGTATCCCGGGGTCCGGGGTGCATCCTGCATCACGCCCGGGTCGGACACGTCGACGATGAAGCCGACCACGACCGTGACGACGACGAAGAACTTCGCGAACAACAACTGCATGGGGAACAGTGCGACCCCCTCGTTGACGTTCAGGATCGTGGCGAACAGCATCAACTGCAGCACCGACGACAGCACGGTCAACTGCAGTCGCACGTAGGACGAGATGCGCCGGTAGATGTCGCGGCCCAACTCCACGGCAGTGACCAACGTCGCGAAGTTGTCGTCGGTGAGCACGAGCTTGCCGGCCTGCTTGGTCACCTCTGACCCGCTGCCCATTGCGACACCGACGTCGGCCTGCTTGAGCGCAGCCGCGTCGTTGACCGCGTCACCGGTCATGGCGACCACTTCGCCGGACTCCTGCATCAGGCGCGCCAGCCGCACCTTGTCCTCGGGGGCGACCCGGCCGAACACGTGCAGTTGCGGCAGGCGCTCGACCACTTCGTCGTCGTCGAGGCCCTGGAGGGCGGTCCCGGTGATGACTCCCGGCCCAAGTCCGAGTTCGTCGGCGATGGCGCGCGCCGTCACCGTGTGGTCCCCGGTGATCATCCGCACGTCGATGCCGGCATCGTGGGCGATGCGCACGGCGTCGACGGCCTCGGCCCGCAGGGGATCGATCATCCCCACCAGGGCCACCATCACGAGGTCATGCACCTCGCCCATGGGATCGGCCATCGCAGCGGCCATGGCCTCGTCGGTCAGTTCGCGGGCGGCGAACGCCAGTACCCGCAGGCCTCGACTCGACAGGTCCCGGTTGGCGGCAAGCAGTTCATCACGCACGTCCTCCATCGGGACGATGTCGCCATGCCACAGGGCCGCGGCGCAGCGGTCGATCACGACGTCGGGTGCGCCCTTGACCGTGGTGAAGTGGGGCTCCCGCAGGTTCGGGCCGGTCATCCAGTCCGGCCGGTCGTGCATGGTGGCCATGAACTTGTACTCGGAATCGAAGGGCACCATCGCGCGGCGCGGAAGCGTGCGGCGGGTCTCCTCGGCGTCCACCCCGATCTTGGCGGCCAGCACCACCAACGCGGCCTCGGTGGGGTCACCGATCACGGTGCCGTCGTCGGCCACGGTGGCGTCGCTGCACAGGGCCAGGCCCAGCGCCAACCTGGAGAAGTCCGGGGGCGGGGCCCCGGCAGCGCCACGGATGGCTCCGATCTTGTCGTAGCCGCCGCCCTCGATGGTGAACCAGCCGCCGCCGGCCAGCATCGTGGTCGCCGTCATCGCGTTCATCGTCAACGTGCCGGTCTTGTCGCTGTTGATGACGGTCGTGGCCCCCAACGTCTCGACGTCGGTCAACGACTTGACCACGGCCTTGGCCGCGGCCAGTCGCTGGGCACCCGACGACAGCATCATCTGGACGAACGTGGGCAGCCCGGTCGGGATGGCCGAAATGGCGGTCGACACGCACAGCAACACCAGCGTCTGTGTGTCCTGTCCGCGGATGATCCCGGCGATGGCGATCACGGCCACTGCCCCCCAGGCCAGGCCACCAAGCAGCTTCGTCAGGTCGTCGAGTTCGTGTTGCAGCGGTGACTTGGTGCGGGTGGTGGCCGACACCATGTCGGCGATCTGGCCCATCTGGCTGGCCCCGCCGGTGGCAATGACCACGACCGTGGCCGACCCGCGCGTCACCTCGGTGTTCTGGAACACCAGGTTGGTGCGGTCGCCCAGTGGCAGGTCCTCGTCGGGCAGGACCCCGGCGGCCTTGGCGATCGGGGCACTCTCGCCGGTCAGCGCTGCCTCCTGCACCTCGAGCGACGCCGACGTCACCACCCGAGCATCGGCAGGGACGAGGTCGCCTGCCTCGATCAGGACGACGTCGCCGGGCACCAGTTCGGCGGCATCGACCTCCTGTACGGCCCCGTCACGTCGAACCCTGGCCTGTGGCACCTGCAATTCCGACAGGGCATCCACGCTGGCCATTGCCTTGCGCTGCTGGTTGGTCCCACCGACGACGTTGACCAGCACCAGGACCCCGATGACCATGCCCGTCGAGACCTCCCCGATGACGAAACTGGCCACGCACACGATCACCAACATGATGTTCATCGGGTTGGTGAGTTGGTCCCGGGCCAGCGCCCACAGTGTCGGTGGTGGCTCGGTCGCGACCTCGTTGCGCCCGTACCGGTCGAGCCGGGCCGCCACCTCGCTGGCGCCGAGTCCGTTGGCCAGGTCGCCCTCCACGCGCTCGACGGCGTCCTCGGTCGACATGGCGTACCAGCGGGTCGCCTGGTCCGTCTTCGCCGCGGGCGTTGTCATGTGCGTCTCCGTCGCTGTGGGGAGAGACTCCCAGTCGGTGCGTGGGCAGGCGCGTGGGCGACTGGCGCCCCGATGCCTCGCGATGGATCGTCATCCTAGGCACCCTCGGCGCGCGAGAGGTCACGATCTGGCTGCGGGTTCGGTGACCAACGTGCGGGCTCACATGAAGTCGTGTCACCCGCGTCCGTCCCCCAATCGTCTGTGGAGGTGGGGAGGGATGGCCCCGGACCCCGGACGAGGAGGCGGACCATGGGAACCTGGATTCGATCCAACTGGTGGCTGGTGTTGGCCGCGATCGCCGGCGGGTTGCTGGTCTTCATCGGTGTGGCGTTGCCGTTCGAGGACCGTACGGCTGGCGCCATCGCCGGGGGTGGTGCGCACGCGATTGCAGGAGTGGTCGTACTGGCTGGTCTCGTCGTGCGTCGTCGACGCCCTCGCCGGGGCGACCTGATGATCGCCGCGGGGGTGCTGCCGCTGCTCTTCTGGTTCTGGACCATCGTGTTGCCGGCGCTGGCAGTCGCGGTGATGGTGCCGGCGCTGCTGGATGTCGATCATGCGCCGGACCGACCCACGGGAGCAGTGCCGGGGTCGGCCGGATCGTGAGCCGGATCGACCGGCCCGCGCTGCCACCCGTGACGCCGCCACCGTGGGCGTTGCGGGCGGCCATGGCCGCCCGGCGTGGCGTGGGA
>DATFMD010000487.1:0-3035 GCA_035267125.1 Nitriliruptoraceae bacterium
TGCACGAAGAACCGGTTGGGCCATGTCGGGCCGGGCAGGGAACTGAACCACGCGTCGCAGATGGCGAACTCGGTCGCCAACTGGTGGATCACGGGCAGGTCACGTCTGGTGTCGAAGCACGCCATGATGTCGGGCACGTGGGCGGTGGCCGGGCGCCCGGTGTCCTCTGACCTGGAGTAGGCGTAGTTGGTCGCGAACCCGCTGAGGTCGATCGGTGGATACGTGCCGCCGCGGTAGCAGTCGGCGTCGTCGCTGCAGCGAACCTTGGCGTCCGGGTCGGTGCCGGGCGGGCAACAGGCCTGGACGCCGGTCAACTGCTCCACGACATCCTCGAACTCGTGGCCCGGGTCGGTGGTCATGGTCCACGGCGCATTGCCGGCGACGTGGGCCGTGCGCTCGCTTCCCCCCTCCGGCGGGGTCCAGGTGTTGGTGTCGGACGGCG
Source organism: Nitriliruptoraceae bacterium (assembly GCA_035267125.1). GTDB lineage: Bacteria > Actinomycetota > Nitriliruptoria > Nitriliruptorales > Nitriliruptoraceae > Salsipaludibacter. Next base: position 443 of record DATFMD010000487.1, read on the forward strand.
TCGCGACCCGGATGCCCTCGATGCCCGACATCGCGAAGACGTTGTCGAACGAATGGTTCTCGAGCATCAGCACGAACACGTTGGTGATGTCGGCGCCTGCCTTCGACGCCTCGCCGCGATCGGATGTGGCCATGACGTCCCCCTGGTCGCGCGGTCCCGTGATCCCCCACCCTGGAGCCCGGGGCCGCCCACGAACATGGCATAAGAGCCATCGGGCCACCCTACTCCCGACCAGCCACCGCCCGCGTGCCTTCGGGGGTTCCGAGACCAGGGCGTCCGCACGCCCCCCTGTGCGGGTCTAGTCCGACGCCTGTTCATCCACCATTGCCTCCAGGCCGTCCAGCAACAGGTCCAGGCCGATCTCGAAGGACGAGCCGAAGTCGTAGCCGGGTTGCAGGACATGGTGGACGGTGAACGCGGCGAAGTCGGGGAACTCCTCCATCTCCGGGGACGCCAGGATCGCCTCCGCGACATCGGTCAACTCCATCTCGGCATCGGTCACCAACGTGGCCTCCTGCAGCGCGAAGCCGTAGACGTAGCTGTCGACGATCGCGTAGGCGTGCGCGGCCGTGGCCATCGACATCCCACCGCGGAGGAACGTCGCGATCACGGCGTCGTGATGTCGCAGCGTTGCCCTCCCGGGGGTCGTGCGCGACTCCATCAACGGGGTCGCCCACGAATGCCGCGACAGCACGGCCCTGGCAGACAGGCAGCGTGCCCGGATCGCCTGCTTCCAGTCGAGCTCCGATGGAGGAAGGTCGATCTCGGCGAACACGGCGTCGACCATCCCGTCGAGGATGGCGTCCTTGTTCTCCACGTGGTGATAGATCGTCATCGGCTTGGTGCCCAACTCGTCGGCCAACTTGCGGATGGTCAACGGCTGGATCCCGATCCGGTCGGCCAGGCCGATCGCTCCCTCCAGCACCCGCTCACGGGTCAGCGGCCTGCGCGCGGAATCAACGGTGTCGGTGGTGTCGGTTGGCATCGTCAAGGGCTCCCGGAGTGAGGTGGCTTGCGCATCGTACTAAGTACTGCTACGCTTTGCCCAGCGATCGTACAAAGTACGACAACAGCGCGCCACGGACCGGCCGCACCACCTTCTCCAGGAGCATGAACCATGACTGCCCAGACCAACGCCCAGCCCACGACCTCGACCGTCATGCCTGGCCCAGCAGGCGCACCCTCCCCCGACGCACCTGCCGCCGGCACCTCTTCCCCCGATGCACCTTCGACGGACGCGCCGGCCACCATGCGGGCCGTCACCCGGGACCGCTACGGATCGGCAGCTGTTCTCAGTGTCAGCGAGGTGGACCGTCCGACGATCGGCGCGGGCCAGGTCCTGGTCGACGTGGCAGCCGCCGGCGTGGACCGGGGAGCGTGGCACCTGATCACGGGCACTCCCCTGCTCATCCGCCTGATGGGCTTCGGACTGCTGCGACCGAAGCAGCCGGTGCCCGGTGCCGAAGTCGCTGGCAGGGTCGTGCAGGTCGCGGCCGACGTCACGCGCCTGCAGCCCGGGGACCGCGTGTTCGGTGTCGCCACGGGTGCCTGGGCCCAGTACGCGGTGGCCGAGGCCGACAAGTTGGCAGTGACCCCCGACGGTGTCTCCGACCTCGACGCTGCGGTCGCGCCGATCTCGGGTGCCACCGCACTGGAGGCGCTCACGGATGTCGGCCAGGTCCGGGCAGGCCAATCGGTGCTGGTCCTGGGTGCCAGCGGCGGTGTCGGGACCTGGGCCGTCCAACTGGCCAAGTCGCTCGGAGCCACGGTGACCGGTGTCGCCAGCACGGCCAAGCTCGACCTCGTTCGCTCGTTGGGCGCCGACCATGTCGTCGACTACACGACCACCGACGCGCTCGACACCGACGAGCGCTACGACCTGGTCGTGGACATCGGTGGGCGCAACCCGGTACTGCGGCTGCGGCGTGTCCTGACCGCCACCGGCACGTTGGTGGTTGTGGGCGGCGAAGGCGGTGGCCGCATCACCGGTGGCTTCGGACGCGGGATGCGTGCCGTTGCCCTGTCCGCGTTCGTGTCACAACGACTGACCATGTTCGTCAGCAGCGAGCACCACTCGATCATCGAACGGGTCGGCGCCTTCCTCGCATCGGGTGATGCCGTGCCCGCCATCAGTGCAACCGTCGACCTCGCCGGTGTTCCCGATGCCATCCGCGACCTGGAAGCCGGGCGTGTCGCCGGCAAGGTCGCCGTCGCCGTGGATCCCCCGACCACCTGATCCCCGGCGCTGGCTGGACCGGCCCGCGTCCCGCGCGTGCGTCAGGTCGCCCATGCCAGCGGCCGGATGCGCACGACGTGGTCCGACCGCCGCCAGCCGGCCGCACGGCCACCACGTCCGACCAACGCGGGCCGGCTCCACGCCACGTGGTCCGACCAACGCGGGCCGACTCCACGCCACGTGGTCCGACCGACCCAGCCGTCCGCCCACGGACTCACCACCACGCCGACACCCGATCGATCGACCCTGACGGAGCACACGATGTCAACGTCCACCACCACCTCCACCTCCTCCGCTCCCGTCATCGAAGATGCGCGACGGGCCGACGCCGCCGCCACCGCCCCACGACCGCCCGGC
>DATFMD010000488.1:0-12561 GCA_035267125.1 Nitriliruptoraceae bacterium
GTGGCTGCCTTGACCGACTTGGCGACCTGGACGTCGACGATCGCCTCCTGGAACGACGCAGCGACATCGGCCACGTCGACCTCGCGACCGGCCGCCTCCTCGCGACGCAGTTCCCGGATGACGGCCGTCTTGAGACCCGACAACGAGAAGTTGTAGCTGCCGTCGCGCGCCAACGGGCGCGGAAAATCGAACGCTCGTGGGTCGCCCTGACGCGCAATCCTGTCGATCTCGGGTCCGCCCGGATAGCCCAGGCCCAGGAATCGCGCGATCTTGTCGAAGGCCTCCCCCGCCGCGTCGTCGATCGTGGCACCCAACTGGCGAAAGCCCGCCCGCCCACCCTCGGCATCGGGTTCCTCGAGCACGACCAGCGACGTGTGACCGCCCGACACCACCAACGCCACCAGTGGCGGACTGAGTTCACCGAACTCCAGTTGGGCGGCCTCGACATGCGCGCGCAGGTGGTTGACGCCCAGCAGGGGCAGGTCGGCACCCAGGGCCAGGCCCTTGGCAGCGGCGACGCCGACGAGCAGGGCTCCCGCCAGGCCCGGACCAGCAGTCACGGCGACTGCGTCGATGTCGGTCAGCCGACATCCGGCCTCGACGAGCGCGCGCTCGATGGTTGGCTGCATCAGTTCGAGATGGGCGCGGGCAGCGACCTCGGGGACGACACCGCCGAAGGGCGCGTGGAGGTCCACCTGTGAGGCGACGACGTTGGAACGCACCCTGAAGCGATCCTCGACCACCCCGACGGCGGTCTCGTCGCACGACGTTTCGATGCCGAGCACCAACATCTAGGACATCCTTGCTGGATTGGCAGGTGCGGCAGCGAGCCGGCCCACCGCGGTCATGGGAGGTGTCGCGACGCGAGCTGGGCCGATCGAGCCGGCGATCTCGACCAGGCCGGCCAGGTCGTCGTGCCACAGGATGGCTGCGTCCTCGCCGTCGCGGTAGTAGCCGGGCCGCACCCCGTGGTCGACGAAGCCGACCCGCGCATACAGCGAGCGGGCAGGTCGGTTGGAGGTGCGCACCTCCAACGTCATCGCGGTGGCACCGTCTGCCATCGCCATGGCAGCGAGCCGGGCCAGCAGGTGCCGGGCCACACCCTGCCGTCGTCGCGACGCGGCAACGGCGATGTCCAGGAGGTGGACTTCGTCCGGTTGGCGCGTGGTCATGGCGAAGCCCACGATCTCGCCGCCGTCCTCGGCCACCAGGCAGTGTCGCGGCAGGGCCCCTGCCAGGTCCTTGGCCAGCAGGCGACTGGTCGATGCCGACAGGTCCAGCCCCGCGACGATCGGGTCGTGATCGGCCGGCATGGCCGGACGAACGACCATGCCGATCCCGACACCTGCGGCGGCGGGGCGGCGACGACGTGCTGCGTCCTCGATCATCGTGCCGAGCCACCCTGGAGGCGCCCACGCTCCTGCCAGCCGATCTGGGCGTCGACGCGACGCAGGTAGATGGCGGTGAGTTCACCCGGACGACTGGTCTCCTCGCGCATGAACAGCGGCCGGGCGAGCATCGCCAGGTCCGAGGCCAGCGGGGCCCGGTCGGTGTGGTGGTCGAGATCGATGCCGGCATCGGCCAGCACGTCACGGTTGGGGTCCACACCGTCGCCCACCACGAGCACGTCGCTGCCCACCGACATCAACTCGGCGGCCAGGTCGTCGGCCGACCCGACACGCAGTTCACCGGCGCGCTGCACACCACCCGGCACGCGGTCGTACCGGGCCCAGAACACCTGGCCGCGACGGGCGTCGATCATCGCGTAGACGGGACAGTCGCTGTGGCGCATCGAATGACCCAGCACGTCGAGCCCGGACAAGCCCACGACCGGCAGTCGCTGGGCCTGGGCGAAGGCCTGGGCGAACGCCATGCCCACTCTCAGGCCGGTGTACAGACCCGGTCCGGTGCCCGTGGCCACGCCCGTGACGTCATCGGCGCTGCGACCCGCCTGGTCGAGGCAGAACTTGACCGCCGAACCCACGAACTCGCCATGTCGACGCGGGACACCCAGGCCAGCGGTGGCAACGATGCCGTCGCGATCCACCAGGGCGACGGAGGATCGTGGGGTGGAAGTCTCCACGGCAAGGATCAACATCTACGGGGACTCGGGATCGAGGAGGGGGCGGGCCGAAGCGGCCAGGTCGTCGTGGCGTTCCTGCCAGCGGCCGTGCAGCGTTGCCACCACGGTACGGGGAAGGTCCACGAGTTCGCCATCGGCATCGACCGGGGCCGGCTCGTCGCCGAGCGCGGCAGGGGTGACATCGTCATCCAACCCCTGGCCGATGCCGTCGCGATGACGCAACTCCAGCTCGAGCCGATCCGGTGGCAACAGCGACTGGATCGTGTCTCCCCACTCGATCACGGTCACGACGTCCGGCGCCATCGCCTCGTCGCCCAGGTCGACGACGTCGCGGAGTCGGTCCAGTCGGTACACGTCGAGATGCACCAGCAGTTCCCGGCCCGGGTAGGTCTTCTGCAGCATGAAGGTGGGCGACGTCACCGGCAACGACACGTCCAGGCCGCGGGCCAGGCCCTGTACCAGGCAGGTCTTGCCGGCGCCCAGGTCCCCGCTCAGGGACACCACGTCCCCGGGTCGAACCACGGCGGCGAGCGCCTGGCCCAGTTCACGTGTCTGGGCAGCCGTTGCCGTGGCGAAACGAAGTGACGTCGTCATCGGTCAGGCCCCGAACTCGTGCGACGCAACGACTGGTCCGCGGCGGGCTGCGGTGGCCACCGCCTCGACGGCCATCGTGGCAACGAGATCCATGGATGCCGCGACCCTGCCGGTGGCGAGCCCGAACAGGGCGTCACCGTCCATCGAGGTGTGGGCGGGCCGCACGGCCAGGGCGATCCCGTCGTGGGCCAGGTCGGCCATGCGGTGGACGTGCGCCTTGGTCAGCGTGGCGTTGGTCACGACACACCCGACGACCGTGTTGCCGCGACCGGCAGTGGGGTCGGCCGTACCAGCGGAAGGCTCGGCTGCCATCCCCATCGCCGCCATCCATTCCTCCATGCCGCGCGTGATCACCTCCGGGTCGTACGGCCATCGCTCCTGGTCGTCGGACAGGGTGGTGCCGACAAGCACCGTCCCGTCCTGGTCGATGACCTCCCCGACCGCGTTGTTGACCACGAGCGCTGCCACCACCACGTCACCGTGTTCGACCACCGCGATGCCCTGACCGCCGGGGCGCAGGTGGTCGAGCCCGCCGACCTTCGCGACGCGAGCACCGGCACCAGCGCCCACCGCGCCCTCGACGTCGTCGGGCCCGGCCGCCAGGCACGCGGCCCAGCCGGCATCGGCATCAGGCCGAGCGTCAGGGTCGGTGGCAGCCTCGTCCAGGATGATCGCGGCCCCGACGATCGGGATGGCGCCACCGGGCACGGGGTGTCCCCTCCCCTTCGACTCGAGCCACCGCATGACACCGTCCGCGGTCGAAAGCCCGAAGGCCGACCCGCCCGACAGGACGATCGCGTGCACGTGCTGGACGCTGGACGCCGGATCCAGCGCCGCGGCCTCACGAGTCCCCGGGGCCTGCCCGCGCACGGCGATGGACCCGACCGTGCCGTCGGGTGGCAAGACCACCGTGCAGCCCGATTGACCGACCGGCGACTGCCACACGCCGATCGACACGTCATCGAGTCCCAGCGCCACGCCGGTCACCTCCCGTGTCCGTCGTCGTGCACACCCCAGTCCTTCCTGCACAACCTAGAGCCTGGCGTGAGGGTGTGTCGCGGTGCCAGAGCCGATGAGCCGTGGTCGGCCCAGCGGCCGACGGCTCCCCACGTATCACGGCCGGGGGCCAGCCACTCCCAACCCTGCAACCACGATCACCCGCGGCTTCCGACTGGAATCGCGCGACTTCACGCTGCCCGACCCGCCCTGCAGCACGAGCGGTACGGCACAGGGGGAACACCACATGCCAACCACGATGAAGATCACCACACCCGGCGAGACCAGGGGTCCCGTCTTCGCGTACCTGTTCGACGACGACGGCGACCTGCTCGAGCGCGCCGAGGTCACCGACGGTGCCGTCAAGCTGCGCGCCAGCAAGGCGAAGGTGCTGGCCGGGCGGCTGCTGCTGGCGCCCGACATCGGCGAGGAGGCCACGCCGTCGATCCTGGAGCGAGCACGGGCCTTCGAACCGCTGCTCGGTCGCGACAGCATTCCCGACGTCGTGACCGTGCCGGACTCGATCATCGCCCATTGGCCCTGGTGCATCTGCCTGATCAAGGGCCGGGTCGAACGCGCGGACGGCCGTCCGGTCTGTGATGCCCGGGTGCACATCTGCGAGGTCGACGCGATCCCGCAGTTGATCGCCCGACTCCCGGACCACGACATCGTGCGCCTGCGCGACGACCTGCTCGTCGCCGTGCGCGAACCGGTGATCCCCATCCCGATTCCCGAGCCCCGACCCTTCCCCGACCCCTTCCCGATGCCCCAACCGGGACTGGCGGGAACCCGCGACCTCACCATCGGCACCCGACCGGACTTCCGCGTCGACGGACCCGACATCGGCAGGGTCACCCGACCCGGCGTCAGCTCGGGTGGTGCCGCACGCGAGGCTGGCGACGACTTCCGCCGCGCCGCACCCGACGCCACGCTGCGCGCAACGGAGATCGATCCGCAGGTGCGCCGCCAACTGACCAGCCAGGCCGTGCCCACCGTGCGCAAGGCACTCGCCGCACAACCCCACCTCATCCTGCCGTGGCTGTGTCGCTGGCGGTGGTTGTGGCCGTGGTTGCGCTGCGACGAGATCGCCGTCGTCGAAACCGGTGATGGCGGGGAGTTCCAGCGGCTGTACTTCCACGACTGCTCCGACACGCCCGACCTGTACTTCTGGGTCGAGTTCGACTTCGGCGACGGTTGGGAGACGGTGCACCGGCCGCCGATGCCGTGCAACGTCCACTGGAACCACGACTGCAGTGACGAGATCGTCGTCACCGTCAACGACCCGCGTGTCCCGACGTGCGCAGGCACGCCCACCGGCAACCACGACGTCAACATCCTGTCGTTGGGCAACGGCGTGGCGGTCCGCGAGGTCCAGGACGCAACCGGCGGCCCCGCAACCGAGGGATTGACCACCGCAGGTGAGCCATTCGGAGCCACCATCGAGCCACGCGTCGATTTCGCGCCGTCGCTGGATGGCAGCAGCACTTCGTTCTATCGCTGGTCTGCCCGGCGGCTCAGCGGACCCGACGGGGTGGATGCCACGGCGCCGACCGGGTCGGTCGCCATCGGCGCGTGGTTCCCGCTGACCAGGACGGTCGTGCGGCACTACCGGGAACAGACCTCGGCCGGGACGTCCTATCCGGCCCTGACGTTGGGGCCGTTGCCGTCGTCGACGGCGCCAGCCCCGAACCTGTTCCAGATCCCCCCGGTGATGACGCCGGCGGGCGATGCCCAGTGGCGGGTGCTGGACCAGCACGAGGACCTCGCGTCGGCCCACTTCGAGACCGCGTCGCTCATGGGCAGTCCCGGCGCGGCCACCGACACGGACCTGGCGGCCGGGCGCTACGAGCTCAAACTCGAACTCTTCGATGCTGCAGGCGACCTCGTCAACTGGACCGACGCCGGCATCGAGGTCGGCATCACCGACCAGGATGCCCCGTTCGGCACCGGGACCGTGACCACCAGTCCGGCGCCCAGTGGCAATCGGATCCTCGACGGCGACGGCGACACGATCGGGTTCCGCATGGTGATCCGCGTCGACAACAACCGTTGCTCGGCCACCGTCCGGCCGCCCGCGGGCGATCTCACGCTCGACGGGTGTGGGTTCCACGAGTACGCGCAGCCGAGCGACAAGGTGGGGCTGTCCTTCGACGCCGGCCACCCCAACGCGCTCGCGACATGGTCGTTCAGGGTCGTTCGCGGCACCGAGTCACCAGCCCAGGTCCCGGTCGACGTCGGCGGCGACGTCGGCCAGAGCGGACCCGGCGACTGGACCCTGTCGGGCCAGACCCACAGCAACAGCGTCATCAGCGTGGGTGACCTGCTCGGCAGCTGCCCGCGAGCAGCGTTCTCCCAGGCCCTGTACGTCAGGACACGGGCGCAGAACGGCTACGGCCGCCTCAGCGGCTACGACGCCTTCGGCCACGGCGGCTTCGCGCTGGTCGCCGAGGACTGACGGGATCACACCGAGCGACAACCGACGCCACGCAACGCAGTCGAGCGGGCGCACCACATCCGGCATGCCGGACACGGTGCGCCCGCTCGATCGCGCGGGCCCCCCGACCAGGACGTGTCCGGGGCACCCGCGCCGCCATGACTGCGCCTGCGTGCGCTTCGACGCATCCCGGGGCTGCAGCCGGCACACTCGACGCCCCGACCCCGAGGACACTGCCAATGGACCGGTCACTGGCCGAAGGCGTCCTGTTCACCGACCAGTACCAACTCACCATGGCACAGCTGTACTGGCAACAGGGCATCCACGAACGACCGGCACGCTTCGAACACTTCTTCCGTCGGTATCCGGACTACGGGCGCCACCAGGCCGGCTACTGCATCGCTGCCGGCCACGCCTGGTTCGCCGAATGGGCCCGCACGGCACGGTTCGATCGGCAGTCGCTGGACGCGCTGCGGTCGCACCGCACCGACGACGGCCACCGTGTGTTCGACGACGGCTTCCTGGCCTGGCTCGACGATGTCGGTGGGTTCGACGCGCTGGACATCCAGGCGGTGCCGGAAGGCCGGGTGGTCCATGCCAACGTCCCGATCACGGTGGTCGAGGGTCCCCTGGCGCTGGCGCAGGTCATCGAGACCCCGCTCCTGAACCAAATGAACTTCCAGACCCTGATCGCGACGAAGGCATCGCGGGTGCGCCAGGCAGCACGCGGCGGTGGCGTGCTCGAATTCGGGATGCGTCGCGCAGCAGACCGGGGCGCCAACGCCGCGTCGCGAGCCGCACTGGTGGGTGGCGCGGACCACTCGTCCAACGTCGGCGTGAGCCACCTGGTCGGGTTCCCTCCCCAGGGCACGCATGCCCACGCGCTCGTCCAGGTCTACATGGCCACCGGGCAGGGCGAGATCGCCGCGTTCCGGGCCTACGCCGAGGGCTATCCGGACGCCTGCCTGCTGCTGGTCGACACGATCGACACGCTGCGGGTGGGCGTGCCCAACGCGATCACGGTCTTCCGGGAGCTGCGCGAGCGCGGCCACGAACCGGTCGGCATCCGGCTCGACTCGGGCGACCTTGCCCACCTCGCCGTGCTGTCGGCACGCCAACTGGACGAGGCCGGCTTTCCCGACACGAGCATCGTCTTGTCGTCGGGCCTGGACGAACTGGCGATCTGGCAGATCCGCAACCAGGTCCGCGACGAGGCCCCGGCGTACGGCCTCGACGCCGCACACGTGATCGATCGCCTGGTGTACGGCGTCGGCACCAGGATGGCCACGTCCGATGGCGATCCCAACCTCGACGGGGTGTACAAGCTGGTGGCCCTGCAGTCCGAGGACGGCACGACATGGGATCCCGCCATCAAGGTGTCCGACACGCCGGCCAAGACCGTGAACCCGGGTCGCAAGCGGGTCCTGCGGCTGTACGGCCCTCGCGGCACGGCCGAGGCGGACCTGATGGCCCATGCCGACGAGGAGATCACCGCGCCCGTCCACCTCAACCACCATTCCCAGGCAGGGGTCGATCGAAGCCTGGAGGAGGTCACGCAGGTCGAGTCACTGCTGGAACCGTTCGACCGTGGACCCGTCGACCAGCACGAGGCGATCGAGGTGGCCCGTGCACGTCGCGATGCCGACCTCGACCGGCTCGACCCGGGCGTGCGTCGCCTGGTCAACCCGCACGTCTACCACGTGTCGCTGTCGGACCACATCGCGCAGCAGAAGACGCGCCTGGTCCAACAGGCCCGCGCCGGCACCTGACCGCCGACCGGCAGGCGCCGACGTTCAGTGGAGGTGGAGGCGGGGGACCCGGGCGGTGAGCTGGCACGGGATCTCGTAGGCGATCGTCTCGGCTGCCGCAGCCCACTCGTCGACACTGACGAACAGCGACGGGTCGTCGGCGTCGGCGGGGTCGCCGCCCAACAGCAGGGTCTCGTCACCGACCGCCGGTTGGTGGTCGCCGGTGAACACCAGCACCTGGTCCATCGTCACACGACCGATCTGCGGGCACCGGCGGCCGCCGATCACGACCTCGATGCGATTGGAGGTCGACCGCGGGACGCCGTCGGCGTAGCCGATCGGCAACGTCGCGACCCAGCCGTCACGCGGCGCCGACCACGTGTGGCCGTAGGAGAGCGGCGTACCAGCGACGACGTACTTGGTGAACGACACGGCCGTGCGCAGGGTCAGGGCCTGGTGCAGGCCGAACGACGTGGCGGTCACGGATGGTGCCGGCGACAGGCCGTAGAGGGCGATGCCGGTCCGCACCATGTCGAAACGGGCGTCGGGGTGGCGCAGCAGTCCGGCCGAGTTGGCCGCATGGATGATCGCCCGCGGTCGGGCCGCACGGACCTGCGCGACCACGGGCTCCCAGCGACGTCGCTGCTCCTCGGTCGTGTCGACGTCCTCGTCGGCACGGGCGAAGTGGGTCCACGCACCCGTCACGTCGAGCGCCGGATGTGCCAGCAGGTCGGCAACTGCCTCGGGCCGACAGCCGATCCGGCCCATGCCGGTGTCGACGAGCAGGTGGGACGCCACCGGATCGTCGGCGACCTCGCCCAGCACGTCGGCGAAGGCGGTGGTGGCGACCGACGGTGTCAGGTCCGCGTCCAGCATCCGACGTACGGCAGCGCGCCGTCCGGCCACGTCTGCCTGGCCAACCGGTTCGCTCAGCAGCAGGATCGGCGCGTCGATGCCGGCGGCACGCAGCACCTCGCCCTCTTCGACCAGTGCCACCGCCAGCCATCGTGCGCCTGCCTGCAACGCCGCGCCTGCAACCTCGATGGCGCCGTGGCCGTAGCCGTCGGCCTTGACGACGGCACAGACCATGGCATCGCCGGCCACTTCTGCCAACACGCGCACGTTGTGGCGGATGGCGTCGAGGTCGACCTCGGCTCGCGTGGGGCGGACAGCCTCGATGGCACCCTCCGTCGGTTCGGTGACCGCAAGTATGCCGCGCGGGCCGTCGTGGCTGCGAGCAGCTGTGCGGGCCGCCGTGGCTGCGAGCAGCAGTGCGGCCCGTCGTGGCTGCGAGCAGCGGGCCGTCGTGGCTGCGAGCAGCAGTGCGGGCTGTCGTGGCTGCGAGCGGCCGCCGCACCGCCTATGACGCGACCACGCGCACGTGCCCGCGTCCACCGCCGGGCACGGGCTGCACCCGGTCACCGGTCGAACGGCGCTCAGCCCTCGAACGGCCACGACGGCCGAGTGGCGGCGAGTTCGGCCAGGGCACCGTCGGCATCCGCCAGCCGTTCCCCCAGTTCCTCGGCGCCGACCCGATGCAATCCGCGTTGGTTCGCGATCCAGTGCCCCGCGAAGGCATGGCGCCACACGGCGCCTGCCACGGCGGACGGCACGTCGTCGGTTGCCGAGATGGCGGCCCCGACCATGCCGGCCAACGTGTCGCCGGTCCCGCCTGTGCCCAACTCCGGCCCGCCCAGGGGGGTCACCCAGACGCGGCCATCCGGTGCGGCAACGAGCGTCGCGGGGCCCTTGGCGACGATCGTTGCCCGGTACCGCGCCGCCAACTCCGGCACCCGCGCCACCCGGTTGGCCCACGCGTCGGGACCGTCGTCACCACCGCCGAGCCGGGCGAGTTCGCGCTGGTGCGGTGTCAGGACGAGGCTGCCGACATGCTCGGTGATCGCGGCCGGATCGTCCCGGAAGACGTTGATGGCATCGGCGTCCAGCACGACGCGGCCGGCCCTGGCGAGCACGTGGTCGACGATTGCGCGGGTGCCGTCGACCGGGCCGAGACCCGGACCGACGACGACGGCGTCGAACTGGTCCAGGTCCTGGAGGTCCTCGACGCCGCCAGCTGCCACGTGTTCGCCCACGTGGGGCAACCGACGGGTCATTGCTGCCGGGACCATCGGCGCCACGACGCGTTGGATGTGGGCAGGCGTCGCCAACGTGACGAGACCCGCGCCGGCCGACAGGGCGGCTCGGGTGCACAGGATCGCGGCTCCTCCCGTCCCCACGCTGCCGGCGATGACCATGACACGGCCATGCGCGACCTTGTCCGCGTCGGGCGAGGAAGGCGCCGGGGCAGCACCCGCAGCAGTCAGGGCGCGCCAGTCACCGTCCGTCGGATACTCCTGACCGAGGTCACCGACGACGACGTCGCCTGCGTGCCAGCATCCGGGTGCGAGCACCAGGCCGCGCTTGCGGGCACCCATGGTCACCGTCACGTCGGCCGCCACCGCCGGATCGTGCACCGTGCCGGTGTCGGCGTCCACGCCAGTGGGCATGTCGCAGGACACGACGACCGCACCCTCGGCCGCGCGGGCATTGATGGCCCTGACCGCGTCGGCCATGGATCCTCGTGGGGCTCCGCTGGCACCCGTGCCCAGCATGCAGTCGACGACGACCTGGGCCCCGGACAGTGTTGCCGAGACGTCGGCGTCGGGACGTCTCGTTCGGCCGCCTGCGGCCAGCCACGCCGCGCGGTGCGCGGCCGCCTCGTCCGAGAGGTCTGCGTCCAGTGGTGCCAGTGTCAGGACCGTCACGTGGGCTCCGCGCCGAGCCAACAACGGCGCAGCTGCCCACCCGTCGCCTCCGTTGTTGCCGGAGCCGACGACCACCACGACACGCAGGCCATAGCCGTACCCGGCGGACTCCAGGACGGCCCGCGCCAGCGCCTGGGCGGCACGATCCATCAATCCGTCCCACGTTGCACCGTTGGCGACGGCCGCCTCGTCACCAGCTCGCGCAGCCGCCGCATCCACCAACGCCACCGATCGTGGACCCTGTGTTGTCTGCCCCACCCGTCTGCCTTTCGCTCTGGCGCCACGGTAGTTCGATGCCAGCCACGGCAAGGGCTCGCGGCGCCCGGGAACGCCCCGCCCGCCGACAGCCGGTCCACGGGCCGACTCGGGACCCCCACGGGCAGTCGCACCCTGTCCGGGACGCAGACTGCGGCTCGAATGTGGTTCGATGCCCGCCACCAACGAGGACTCCGTCGTCGCCGCACGCACGGCCCCGGATTCACGCCGCCGCTGCCGCCCAGCCCACGACCGCGCACCCACCAGAGGAGCACGCATGAACGAGACGCCACCGCATGGCAGTGCCAGGCTGGAGTCGCTGGCCGAAGCCTTCTGGGATGCCACCATGGCGGCCGAACCCAGCACCGCGACGATGCTGGGCGACCACAGGTTCGACGACCAGTTGGAACGCCTCGACCCGGCCACGCTGCAGGCGCGGCGTGGCGACCTCACGGCCACGATCGACGCGGCCCGGGACCTCGCGCTCCACGATCCCGCCGACCTCCTGACCCGCGACCTGCTGGTGCACGAGGCCGGCGAGCAGCGTCTCGGGCTCGGCATCGACCTCCAGATCGGCCCGATCGATCCCTTCCTGGGCGTCCACTCGCAACTCCTGACGGCAGCGTCACAGATCAGCGCCATCACGGCGGACCAGGCAGACATGCTGCTGGCGCGGCATGCGCAGGTGCCACGGCTGTTCGACGAGGTCGCCCACCACAACCGCGACCGACTCGCCCGTGGCCTGCCCCCCGTCGCCGTCAACGTCGAACGCGTGATCGGCCAGATCACCGACTACCTCGCAACCGACCTCGACGACGACCCGTTCGTGGCGATCACCGTGCCCGAGGCGGTGGCCGACGACTTCCGTGATCGCATGCGCAGGCTCGTCACGGACGTGGTGCGACCGGCGTTCCAGGACCACGCCGACTTCGCACGCCACGTCGTGCTGCCCGCCAGCCGCGACAACGACCATGCCGGGCTGTGCCACCTGCCGGACGGCGACGAGACCTATGCCACGCTGGCGCGCATCCACACCAGTCTCACGTCCTCGCCCGACGAGATGCACGCCATCGGGGTCACCAACGCCCAGCATGACCTGGTGGAGGAATGGCTGACCATCGGCCGTCGCGCACTGGGCATCGAGGGACTGGCGGAGCTCTTCGACCGCCTGCGCACCGATCCGGCACTGCGCTACGACTCGCCGGCTGCCATGGTCACCCACGCCCAGGAGGTCGTCGCCCGAGCCTGGGAGCACATCGACGGATGGTTCAACGCCCGACCGAAGGCGCCGTGCCAGGTCCTGCCCGTGCCGGACTCGCTGGCTCCTGCGATGCCGCCGGCCTACTACTTCCCACCGGCCGAGGACGGTTCGCGACCCGGCACCTACTTCATCAACACCCACGAGGCCAGCGAGCGGCAGCGGTATCCATACGAGGCGATCGCGTTCCACGAGGCCATCCCCGGTCACCACTTCGACCGCACCCTGGCCCAGGAGTTGACCGACGTCCCGACCTTCCGCCGCTACTCGACGTCCAATGCCCACGCCGAGGGCTGGGGCTTGTACACGGAGCGACTGGCCGACGAGATGGGCCTGTACTCGAGCGAACTCGACCGTCTCGGCATGCTGATGGCAGACTCGTGGCGGGCGGGTCGACTGGTCGTCGACACGGGGCTGCACGCCATGGG
>DATFMD010000489.1:0-3735 GCA_035267125.1 Nitriliruptoraceae bacterium
TATCGACATTGTTTTCGTAGGCAGCACCAACCAATGCCCCCTGTGGAAACTGGTTGCACGAGGTCGCCGGGCGTCGCCGAGGACGTCCGCCCTCACCACGTTCGGGCACGACTGGACCCGTCAGGCGTGGGGACCGCCCCGATCGGGTTCGGCTGTGTGGGGACCACCCCGGTCGAGTTCGACCACTCCAGGTCCGTCGTTGTCGGTGAGCCACCGTCGCAACGCGAGCAACGGCACGACGGCCAACGCCGCGACACCCGCCCCGACCAGCGTGGCCGTGGCGAAACCCGACTGGATCGCTGCCGCCACGTCGCCACCAGCCGCGACGCCCTCGCCACCTCCATCGACGCCACCCGCTGCCAGGACGTCACGAACCATCTCCACGTCGCCGGTGGCCCGCCCCACGACGAGCAGCAGCACCGCACCGACGAGCGCGTTGCCCACTGCGAAGCCCTGGTTGCGGATGTACTGGTGCGCAGCGGTGGCCCGCCCCAACTCGTTGGCAGGCACCAGAGTCTGCAGCAACGTCAGTCCGGAGTTCGTCGTCGCCCCCATTCCGGATCCCGCCACGAACAGGAACGCGAACACGACCACCAGCGTCAGCGATGCCCCGACGGCGACGCCAACGCCGACCAGCGCCGAAGGAACGAGCACCGCCGCCCACATGGTGACCGTGAGCGGCGTGTACCGGTCGATGAGGCGACTGGCCACGTTGGCACCGGTGGTCCACCCGATCACGAAGAACAGCACCGACCATGCCGTCAGGGCCGTGCCCGCACCCCTGGCACCACTGACCAGCAGCGGCACGAACGACTGTGCGCCGATCGCGCCGATCAGCAACAGCGCGATCGCCCAGGCCAACGGGCCCAGCGGCTGCATCACGGTGTGGCGCGGGGCCACCAACGCGTCGGCCCGACCACGATTGCGCTGCAGGACCCAGGCGCCACAGGCCAGTGCACCGACCGACGCCGGGATCGAGCGCCAGTCCAGCATGTCGACGGCCAGCAGCGACAGGAACGTGAAGGCGGTGAGCAGGGCGAGGTTGAGCGGATTGAGTCGCGCGCTGCCGACGTCGTCGGACCGCCGACCGGGCAGCGCACGCCAGCCCACGGCCAGGGCCACCAGGCCCAACGGCAGGTTGACCAGGAACACCCAGCGCCACGACGCCACGGCCAACAGCCCGGCCGCGATCGCCGGCCCGGCCACCCCCATGACACCCCAGACCGTGGTGTTGGCCGCGAAGGCACGTCCGACGAGATGACGCGGAAACACCAGCCCGACCGCGGACAGCCCGACGGCGTTCGTCGCACCGGCACCGATGCCCTGCAGCACTCGCGCAGCGACGAGCAGCGGCATCGTGGGCGCGAATCCTGCCAGCACGCCGCCGACCGTGAACACGATCACGGCGACGCGGAACACCGCCGACACGCCCACCCGGTCGACCAGCGCACCGGCCGCGATGGTGGCCACACCCGAGGTCAGCAGGTAGGACGTGATGACCCACGGCAACAGCGACACGCCACCGACGTCGGCGACGACCTGGGGCAGGGCTGCCGCCACGGCCAGGCCCTCGAATGCCGACAGGGCAACGACGAGCAGGATCGCCAAGGTGGCCCCACGGAATCGCGGATCGAAGATCGACGTGGGCGCGACGGTGGCGGTCGAGGTGGTCACGAGCTTCCGGCAGTCTGTTGGCATGGCGTGGCGGCGACGCACCGCGACGGGCGCGCAACGCGGCGATGCAGCGAACCCTTCCCGTGGTCGGCGACCGGCGAGCACGTCCGGTGCAGCAGCAGCGACCGGTCGTGGTCGGACGCCCGGCTGGTGGCCTACCCGACGTGTTCGGCCACGGAATCGGACCGGGCCGGCAGGGTGGCGAACGCGCGCACGGTGAACGTGCCGGCCCCGAGAATCCGCGGGGGCACGGCGGTGAACGTGAACCCGGCCGGCGGCAACCGGTCGAGGTTGGTGAGGTGCTCGATGATCGGGATGCCAGCCGCCAGCAGGCTGGTGTGGGCCGGGCGGGCGAGATCCCCGGCGTCGTCGACGTTCAGCGAGTCGATCCCGACACAGGAGACGTCGGCGGCAACGAGGGCCTCGGCGGCGCCGGCAGTCAGGAAGGGCGCGTCCTGGGCATAGGCATCGCTTCCGAAGTGGCGATCGTGCCCGGTTCGCACCAGGACCGCGTGGCCCTCGACACCGAACAGGTCGTCGGCAGACAGGTCGATGGCGCGCTGACCGCGGCGGTCGACACAGACGGCGGGCACGTCGACGACCTGCTCCAGTGGCAACTCGGACAGGTCGGCACCGTCGGCGAAGCGGTGGAAGGGCATGTCGAGGTAGGTGCCCGTGTTGGTGCACAGCGTGACCATGCCGATGTCGAAGGTCACCCCCGGGCCGTAGATCTCCTCGGCCTGGTCACGCGACAGGTGGGTTGCGACGGTCGGCACCGGCAGTCCCGGGTACGTGACCATCCCGTCGCTGATCACGTGGTTGAGGTCAACGAACGTTCGCATGGGCATTCCTTCCATTCATCGACCCTCCGAGGATCGATCCTCCAATGGGCACTCCTGGAATGGGCGGTCCCCGAATGGGCGGTGCCCGAATGGGCCAGCCGAACGTCTGACCCGGCAAGGTCAGACCAGGTCCGGTCAGGCTGGGCCACCTGCAGCCAGCACGTCGTCGAGGATCGCGCCGATGGCACCCACGAAGATCGAGATGTGCCCCTCGCCCTCCAGCAGGTGGACGCGAGCGGTCGGCAGGTGTGCAGCCAGCCATCGTCCATGCGCGAAGGGCACCATCAGGTCCTCGTCGCCCTGCCACAACGACACCGGCACGTCGATCTCGGAGAGGTCGAATCCCCAGGGTTTGACGAAGGCGAGGTCGTCGTCGAGCCATCCGTCGATGCCCGTGCGCAGGGCCTCGTCCATGCTCGCCAGCATCGATGCACCGACCTCACCGGTCAGCACCGCTCGGTCGACCGGCGGCAGCAGCGTGTCCATCGAGGCCATCAGTCCCTCGAGCGTCGTGCCCGCCATCCCCTGTGCCGCCTCCGCCAACCACGGCCGCAGGACGTCCTCGCCGGTTGCCGCCGCCGCGAACTCGTCGATGTTGTCCTGGCCCATGTCGGCCGTGAAGTCGATGCCGTCGGCCTCGAACGGCGTGACGCCGGCTCCGCACACGACCGCTCGAGCAGCGTCCAGTCGGGCCGCGCAGGCCAGCGCGTGGGGCCCGCCTCCCGACCACCCCCCGACCACGCACGTGTCCACGTCGAGCGCTGCGAGCACCTGCCGGGCGTCATCCACGATGTCCACGATCGACCGACCGGGCTGTCTCGTCGAATCGCCGTAGCCGGGACGTGACCACCGCACGAGCCGAAGGCCGCGGTCGGTCGCGGCTCGCTCCAGGTGGGGAGCCGACACCGCTGCCCCGGGCGTGCCGTGGAAGAACACCAGGACGTCCCCGTCGCCGGGCCCGGTGATCCGCAGGTCGAGACTCCTGCCGTCCGCCAACGCCAGCGTGTCCATGTCCGCTCCCCGTTCGTGTCGCCACGACCCTAGATCGCCGGGCGGCAGTCCGTGCGCCTCCGGATCGACAACGGCGTACCTTGCCCGCAACACCCCGACACGCCAACCGCCGAACGGAGCGCCCACCGTGACAGATCCGCTGCAGCACGTCCCCGAGTTCGTCGTGCACCAGAAGGTGACGCCGGTCACGAACAAGTACCGGATCATG
>DATFMD010000490.1:0-11555 GCA_035267125.1 Nitriliruptoraceae bacterium
GTAGACCTGTCCGGCCGGCACCGCGTAGCCCTGCGTGACGATCTTGAAGTGGTTGATCAACGCCTCCATGGACTCACCCATGATGTGGCGGATGTAGGCGGGGTCGTTGCCGATCCCGTCCACGCCGACCGACAGCTTCGACGGCCACGCGATGCGCCGGTCCGACACCATCACGTCACCGCCCGGCAGTTTCGCCACGGCCTGGCGCACGATGCGCAGCGACTCGCGCATCTCCCTGAATCGCAGCAGGAACCGCTCGTAGCAGTCGGCAGCCTCGCCGACTGCCACCTCGAAGTCGTACTGCTCGTACCCGCAGTAGGGCTGGTACTTGCGCAGGTCCCAGTCCACCCCGGCCGAGCGCAGGATCGGGCCCGTGATGCCGTAGGCCTGGCAGGTGTCGGCATCCAGGACCCCGACACCCTCCATGCGCGACACCCAGATCGGGTTCTTCTGCAGCAGCTGCTCGTACTCGGTGATGCGACCTTCGAGCATGTCGGCGAGCTTGAGGCAGTGCTCGCCGAAGTCGTCGGTGACGTCGTTGGCCAACCCGCCCGGGCGGATGTAGGCGTGGTTCATCCGCAGCCCGGACTGGGACTCGAACAGGTCCAGGATGTGCTCGCGCTCGCGGAAGCCCATCGTCATCATCGTGGTCTGGCCCAGCTCCATGCCACCGGTCGCCGCCCACACCAGGTGCGAGGCGATGCGGTTGAACTCCATGAGGATGACCCGGACCGCCTGGGCCCGTTCAGGCGCCTCGATGTCCAACAGGCGCTCCACGCCCAGGGCGTAGGAGGCCTCGTTGAACAGCGGCGACAGGTAGTCCATGCGGGTGAGGAAGGTGGGGGCCTGTGACCAGGTGCGGTACTCGGCCGACTTCTCGATGCCCGTGTGCAGGTAGCCGATGACCGGCTCGACCCGCAGGACCGTCTCGCCCTCCATCTCCAGGATCAGTCGCAGCACGCCGTGGGTGGAGGGGTGCTGGGGGCCCATGTTGATGGTCATGGTGGACTCGCCCACCACGTCGGGCAGGTCCTCCCAGTCGGCACCCTCCATCCAGTACTCGCCGTCGGCGTCGGGCGTGGTCGGGGCGGTGTCGGCCTCACTCATGCGTCATCACCTCCCACGATGCGTCGCAGTTCCCGGTCCTCGGGTGACGGGATGAACTTGTCGTTGACGTACTCGACCTCGACCCCGCCCAGCGGATAGTCCTTGCGCTGGGGATGGCCGATCCAGTCCTCTGGCATGAGGATTCGTGCAAGGTTGTTGTGGCCGACGAACACGACCCCGAACATGTCCCAGACCTCGCGCTCGTGGAAGTCGGCCGTGGGGAACACGTCCATGATCGAGTCGACGCGGGGGTCGGTGTCGTCCAGTCCAACGACGACGCGGAAGTGGTGGTTGCGCTCCAGCGACCGCAGGATGTAGTTGACCTCGATCACGCCGGTGTCGCGCGTCACCCGGTACTCGGGCCAGCCGGTGGTGGCCGGCTGGCGCTCGATGACGTCGTCGCCGGCAGGCCAGTGCACGCCGGCAAGGTCCGACAGCATCTTGCAGTGCAGGGCGTCGTCGTCACGGCAGAAGGTGACGAGGTCGTGGAGGCGATCGGCAGCAACGTGGACGGTCAACTCACCGTGGGAGATGTCGGTCGTGACGGCACCGAAGCCGTTGACGATCCGCTCGGCCAGTTGCTCGAGCGACAGCGGCGATCCGTCGATGCCGTCGACACCGACCGGACGACGCGGGTCGTCGATCGGCGAATCGGCCGCTGCGGCGGCCTCGGCCGGGTCGGCGATCGGAACCTCGGGTGCCCCGGGGGGGGTGGGCGCATCCGCCATCACTTGGACCCTTGCTCGACGAAGGTCTCGCCCTGCACCTTGGCGTGCAGCTTGAGGATCCCGTCGATGAGCATCTCGGGGCGTGGTGGACACCCCGGCACGTACATGTCGACCGGCACGACGTGGTCGACGCCCTGGACGAGTGCGTAGTTGTTGAACATGCCACCCGACGTCGCGCACACCCCCATCGACAGCACCCACTTGGGGTCACTCATCTGGTCGTAGATGCGACGCAGCACCGGCGCCATCTTGTTCGACACCCGGCCAGCGACGATCATGAGGTCGGCCTGGCGCGGCGATGCCCGGAACACCTCCATGCCGAAGCGCGAGATGTCGTGGCGCGGGCCGCCGGCCGCCATCATCTCGATGGCACAGCAGGCCAGGCCGAACGTGGCCGGCCACATCGACTTGGCGCGGGTGTAGTTGACCAGCTTCTCGAGGTTGGTCAGCAGGATGCCGTTGGGCAGGTTGTCCTCTAGTCCCATGACAGGCCTCCTCGCCCGATTTCGTAGACGAACGCGACCGTCAACAGGCCAAGGAAGATGCTGATCTGGCCCAGTCCCAGCCACCCGAGTTCCCGGTACACGATCCCCCACGGATACACGAACACCGTCTCGATGTCGAAGATGAGGAACATCATCGCAACCAGGTAGAACTTGACCGAGAAGCGCGTGCCCTTGACATCGCCCAGTGGCAGGTTCCCGCACTCGTAGGCGGTCAACTTGGTCGGGTTCGGACGGCGCGGACCGACCTGGGCACTGACCAGCAGGCTGCCACCCGCGAACGCCAGGGCGAGGATGAACAACATCAGCACCGGCAGGTAGTCGCTCAGCACGTCACTGCTCCTCGTGGCTCGTTCGTGTCGATGCCCATCGGCGAGGGGCCATCGACTTCGTCGTGCGTGGAACTGGCACCGGCTCGACACGCCAGCGACAAGCCTAGGCGTGAGCGTCGGATGCCGCAGTCGGCTCGGATGGGCGCGTCGGCGTCGGCGCGATCGGACCCGCCGACGACTTCGTGAAAGTTGTCACAAGCATAGCGAACCCGCGCGGCGTCCCGTCGCCGTCGGGTCTGCCAAGAGCTGTCGGGTCTGCGCCGGGGCCGTCGAGTCTGGTCGGGGGCTGTCGGGTCTGCCCGGGGGCCGTCGAATCTGCCCTGGGCGTCCCGCCCGGTCGAGCTGCGTTCGTCGTGCGCTGCGACCACCTGCATGTCAGGCGATGACCTGGCCGTCTGCGTCACGCACTTCGAGCTCGTCGAAGGACGCCCACAGGTCGAGCGTCAGGGTGCCGCCGGGCTCGTCGAGGTGCAGGTGCAGGGTGGTCGCGGTGCCGTCACCGGTCTGGGCGCTGCCGAACATCGACAGCCGGTCACCGAGGACGTCGACGTCGGGCATGGCGTCGTCGAACGCGGTGGCGGTCGACACCGCGTCGGCGAAGGCGTTGAACACGTCGGCCAGTTGGGTCTCGTCGAAGTGCAGGATCGTGGGGGCGGTTGGATCGGCGTGGTCGACGAGGGCGGCCGCGATCGAGCCGACCGGGTGCACCACGACCTGGAGGCGCCGGTCGGCGGGGGCGGGGTCGACAGGGTGGTCGGCGGCGGAGGGCTCGACGGTCACGGCCAGGACTCGGTAGCGGATGTCCACCTCGGCGCCCAGCACCGGACTCGACCCCAGCAGCTGCTCCACGAGTCCGCGCTGGACGGCGTTCACGATGCACTCCGACGATCGCTGGGAGCCAGACCCTATCGCCCCACTCACCACCGCCTGCCGCGACCGCCTCACGCCTCCGACGCGCCCGGGCGGGTTCAGTGCTGGTAGGTGCCGTGGAGGATTGCTCGGCCCAGCGTCTTGAAGGCGAGGTTGAACGACACCACCGCGGGTGACGCCGAGTCGTCGACACCCAGTGACTCCTCGCCCACGGCGTGGACCACGAAGAAGTAGCGATGGACCTGGTCGCCCTCTGGCGGTGCGGCGCCCATGAAGCCGTGCTCGCCACCGTCGTTGCGCACATGGAAGGCGTCACCCGGCAGGTCGCCGCCGGCTGCACCGGTGTCCAGGCTCGTCACGTCACCGGGGATGTCGACGAGCACCCAGTGCCAGAAGCCAGATGGCGTCGGTGCGTCGGGATCGAAGCACGTCACCACGAAGCTCTGCGTGCCCTCCGGGGCTCCCGACCAGGACAGCTGCGGCGACGTGTTGCCCTTGGCGGCCACCTGGTCATCCGACAACGGTTGGCCGTCGGCGACGTCACTGGACGTGACCGTGAAGCTGGGCACGGTGGGCAGCAGGTCGTAGGGGTTGGGGGTGACGGGGCGATCGAGGCTCATGGGAACTCCTGTGGCGACGACGATGGTGAGGTGCAGCGTCGGACACGATGCCCTGGCGCTGCCGTACCGAGCGTAGGGCCGCCACAGCGCGGGCCGATGGCCATTCGTCTTGGGCCGGGCCGGTGGCGGACCAGGCGATCGTCAGGGTGGCGGACCGAGCGATCGTCAGGGTGGCGGCACCAGGTCGGGAACATCCGCGAGGTCGGCATCCCGACCCCACTGTTGCAGTCGTCGTGCGGCGGTGGCACTGCCGGGGCCGGCACAGAAGAACCGGCTGTCGGGATACTGCCGGGTCCCGTACCACGGATCGACGTGCACGCCGACGTCGACCATGCCGATGCGCCGGCACACCGCGGCCGAGCGCTCGTTGTGCTCCCACATCATCGCCCAGACCAGGTCGTGGCCGGACGCCAGTGCA
The DNA here is from genome assembly GCA_035267125.1 of Nitriliruptoraceae bacterium. Taxonomy (GTDB): domain Bacteria; phylum Actinomycetota; class Nitriliruptoria; order Nitriliruptorales; family Nitriliruptoraceae; genus Salsipaludibacter. The sequence goes on from DATFMD010000490.1 coordinate 4,579, forward strand.
TGGTCGAGCAGGGCCGTGGCGGCCTCGGAGGCCCAGCCGTTGCCGGCCGCGGTCGGATCCAGGTACCAGCCGATGCTGACGCCGTCGGGGTCGTGCAACGGGAACAGCGAGACGGCGCCGATCGGCCGAACGGTCCGGCCTCGACCGCGCCGGTCACCACCGAGTCCGTCCGTCGACGTCCCCACGGGCGACGACTCCACGGCCGACGACTCCACGGCCGACGGCTCCACGGCCGACGGCTCGCCCGGCACGAGCGCTGCGACGTCGGGGACGACGGCGAGCGTCCGGGGCAGGGCGGCGGTGGCCTTGTCGGCACACTCGGCAATGTGGTCGCGGGCCTGTTCGACATCCGCCCACGGCGAGGGGTCGCCGAGCCACTGGGCGATCGCGGGCTGGCTTCGGATCGCGAACAACACGTCGGCTTCGCCCATCCGCCAGGGTCGGATCGTGGCCCGAGGGGTCCGCAGTTCGACCACGTCGTCACTCGCCACGTGCCACCTCCATCACTGCACTTCCGAACAACGAATCCGTCACTTCACTCCCGAACACCCAAGGGTCGGGTGGGCGCCAAAGGGCACCCGGCGGTCGCTGGCCTGGGCACCCCCGAGCCGTCGGTCACGACACGCAGAACTCGTTGCCCTCCGGGTCCGCCAGGACCAGCCACCCCGATTCGATGCCACCCGGTTCGAAGCGTTCGAGCCTGGCCGCACCGAGGGCAACGAGGCGATCCGCCTCGGCCTCGAGCGCGGCCATGCGATCGTCACCACGCAGGTCCGGCGGTGCCATCCGGAGGTCGAGATGGAGCCGGTTCTTGCCCGCCTTGGGTTCGGGCACCCGCTGGAAGAACACCCGCGGCCCGACGCCGTCCGGATCCTCGATGGCGAACGCGTCGTCCATCTCTTCCGGCGGCACCCCGTTCGCGGCCAGGAAGTCCGGCCACGTGTCGAAGTCACCCGGCGGGGACGGAACGTGGTAGTGCAGGGCGGCCGACCAGAAGTCAGCCAGCGCCCGCGGGTCCGCGCAGTCCATCGCCACCTGGAATCCGACTGCCATGGCCGTGTGCCCTTCGTCGCCGTCCCACCCAGTTGACTCGGACATCGGTCCAGCCGCAAGCCCTCACCGCCGCCTCCACCGCTCGCCCTCACGACCGCCAGCCGCCACGGTCCCGATATCGTCGACGGTGACCCGGTCGAGCCCCTTCCACGGAGGCACGCATGAGCCTGATGGAAGTCGCCCAGGGCGCGGTACGCGACAAGGTCCGGTTGGTGGCGTTCCGGATCCTGCAGCGGCGCGACGACGTGATGGGCCAGTTGTTCGACCCGGTGAACCGCGACGACCCCTACCGCCTCTACGACGAGATCAGGGCGCAGGGCCCGGTGTCGATGGGACCGATCAACGCCATGACGGTCAGCCACGAGGTTGCCAACCAGGTCTTTCGCCACCCGGCAACGCGAACCGGCACCGCCGCACGCAACGACCTTGCCGACGCCAACGCACTGCAACGGTGGCTGTTCAGGGCCCCGGACCGGGGCGATCTCGTCGACCCGTTGGGAGCAGAGTCCATGATCGGGCTGGACGGGAGTGAGCATGCGCGACTGCGACGCCTGGTCAGCGCCGAGTTCACACCGTCGTCCATCGCGTTGATGCGACCGCGGCTCGAGACCGTCGCCGCCCGACTGGTCGACGACCTGCCCCGCGACGGCTTCGACCTGATGGACGCCTTTGCCAACGTGTTCCCGGTCCTGGCGATCTGCGAGGTCCTGGGCATCCCCGAGGACGACCATCGCCAGTTCCGTGCCTGGGGCAGTGCGCTGGCGGCCGACCTCGACGCGATCGTCCCGGCTCCCAAGCAGCGGGCCGCCACGAAGGCGCTGGCCGAACTGACCGCATACCTCGACACCTTGGTCGCGCATCGTCGTCGTGACCCCGGTGACGACCTGCTGTCGCGACTGGCCGTGCTCGAACAGGACGGCGATCAGTTGACGGATCGCGAACTGCTGTCGACCTGCATGTTGTTGCTGGTGGCGGGCTTCGAGACGACGACCAACCTGATCGGCAACGGGATGCTGGCGCTGTTGGACAACCGCGACCAGTTGGACTGGTTGCGTGACGACCTCACGCGGACCCCCAACGCCGTCGAGGAACTGCTGCGCTACGACTCGCCCGTGCAGTTGAGTTCCCGGTTCGTCGGTGAACCACTGCCGGTGTCGGATGGCTCGACCCTGCCGGTGGGGGATCCACTGGTCATCTTCCTGGGCGGCGCCAACCGGGATCCCGACGTCTTCGCCGATCCCAACCAGTTGGACCTGGGTCGCCCGGAGGCGCGCCGCCATCTCGCCTTCGCGAGCGGCCCGCACTACTGCCTGGGCGCCGCCCTCGCACGACTGGAGGGCGAGATCGCCTTCACGACCCTCCTGGATCGCCTGGACGACGTGAGGCTGGCCGGTCCCCCGGTCCGTCGCCCGACCTTCGTGCTTCGCGGCCTCGAGTCACTGCCACTCGCCGCCACGTGAACGGCACCGGTCAGGCGGCCGGGACGACGTTCTGCATCGTGTTGATGATGACGTCGTTGACGTCGGACGGCTTCGCGTCGGTCAGGTGGGCCATGATCTTGAGCACCCAGTGCATCAGTGGCTCGATCGGCATGCCGTAGGTCGTGCAGATGTCCATCATGGTCGGCGACCCCACGATGTGGGTGAACGCCTTGCCCAACGTGTAGTAGCCGCCCCAGCGGGACCGCAGTTCGGCGTCGTAGCGATCCAGCGCCACGGTCGACTTGCGCGTCAACGCGTCGTCGGCGACCTCTGCCGCCAGGCGGGCCGCCTCCATTGCGTAGCTGATGCCCTCACCGTTGAACGGGTTCACCATGCCCGCCGAATCGCCCACCAACAGCAGGCCCTTGCGATGGATGGGGGTGCGGTTGAACCCCATCGGGATCGGACCGGAGCCGACACCGCCGAACTGGTTGTCGGGGGTGGTGCCCCACTCGTCGGCCATGCCGGTGGCCCACTGCTGCAGCAACCGTCGGTAGTTGGTGCCGCGAAAGTCCTTGGAGGTGTTGAGCAGCCCCAGCCCGACGTTGAGCGAACCGTCGTCGAGCGGGAAGATCCAGCCGTACCCGCTGAGCAGGTTGCCCTCGCCGTCGGTGAGGTCGAGGAACGAGGAGATGTGGTCGTCGTCAGCCCGTGGCGAGCGGTAGTAGGTCCGGGCAGCCACGGCCATCGGGCGGTCGTCGCGACGGTGCAGGCCGGCCTTGATGCCGAGCTTGGACGACGCACCGTCCGAGGCGATCACGATCGGCGCACGCACGACGCCGGTGGCGCCGTCGGCATCCTTCCACACCACCCCGCTGATGCGATCGCGTGCCACCGGGTCACGCCATTCGAGGTCATGGGCGGTGACGCCTTCCCACAGGGTGGCGCCGTCGGCAACGGCCAACCTGGCCAGGGTGTGGTCGAACTGGGCACGGGTGCAGGCGGCACCCCAGTTGGGCCAGTCGTCGAGTTGCGGCCACGGCAACTCCATCACCGTGTCGCCGCCGTGGATGCGAAGTCCCGTGGAGGTGGACCAGCCCTCGACACGACCTTCGGCCTCGTCGTGCAGGCCGAGCAACTGCAGTTCGCGGATGACGCGCGGAGTCAGGCCGTCGCCGCACACCTTGTCACGCGGGAAGTGGTCCTTCTCGAGCAGCACCACGTCGCGGCCCGCCCTGGCCAGCCAGGCTGCCGCAGTCGCCCCGCCGGGACCCGCACCCACGACGACCACGTCGGCGTACATGATGGGTGGTCGCATGGCAGTGTGGCCTTGTCGCGGGCTTGACATCGACGCACGATGGTATCCCGGTCGGGTTCCCACCCCGCGCGTCGGGGAGGCATCCGGACCCCGTCGCAACGCGGTGGGAAGCCGTGCACAATGGGCCCACGGCCACGCCACCATTGCGACCACGCGACCACGCCACCGGGGACGAGATGACCACGACCACAGGCTTCGACGACACCAGCACGGTCCCGAACGTCGAGTGGCTGTGGGTGTTTCTCGACACGCCGCGGGACGCGGTCGAGCAGTCATGGCCGTTCTGGTCCACCGTGACGCGAACGACGATGTCGCCTCGCCGGGGCCCCGACGACGAGTTCGCCACGCTGATTCCCGCCCGGGGAGGCAGTTGGATCAAGCTGCAGGCCGTGGGATCGGGTGGGGGGACCCACCTGGACCTCGACAGCAACGACGTGCACGCCAGCGCCCGGCATGCAGCCGCCCTGGGCGCCAGGCAGATCGGTCACATCGACGACACCGTCGTCATCATGCAGTCCCCGGGCGGGTTCACCTTCTGCCTGACCACGCGGGACGGCACGTCAGGGCAGGCGCGTACCGGCGAGGTCGACCTGCTGGACCAGGTCTGCATCGACATTCCGACGGCGGCGTGGGACCGGGAGTGCCGGTTCTGGGCGGACCTGACAGGGTGGGAACTGCGTGACGGGTCGATCCCGTCGACCTTCCGGCACCTCGTTCGCCCTGACGACCTGCCGGTCCGCGTCCTGCTGCAACGCGTCGGCGACACCGGCCCGGTGTCGGGCCACCTCGACTTCGCCTGCACCGACCGAGGCGCCACCGTCGCGACCCACGTGGCCGCCGGTGCCCGCGTGTGTGCCGAACACCAGGGATGGACGGTGTTGGAGGATCCAGTGGGACGCGTCTACTGCTGCACCGACCGCGACCCCCGCACCGGCGTGCTCGCCTGAGACGGAGCCATCCGGGGTCGTCAACCAGTCCGGCAGGCCCCACGGGTGGCGGCGGCGGGGCCGGCAGGCTGTGGAGGCGTCGATCGGCTCGCACGTGGCCGGATCCACGCCCACGGCTGGGCGCTGCGACCACCTCACGCCTTCCGTACCCCTCTGTGAAGGGCAACGATGCCGCCGGAGAGGTTCTTGACCTCGACGTGTTCGAACCCGGCGTCGCGCATCCAGTCGGCCAGCGTGGCCCGGTCCGGCCAGGCCATGATCGACTCGGCGAGGTAGGTGTAGGCGGCCGCGTCCGAGGAGACCAACTGCGCCACCCGCGGCAGGGCTGCCACGAGGTAGTCGGTGTAGATGCGTGCGAACGTCGGGTTGGTGGGGGCCGCGAACTCGGCAATCACCAGGTCGCCCCCCGGCCGGAGCACGCGCGCGAACTCGGCGATCCCGGCCGCGGGGTCGGGCAGGTTGCGCAGGCCGAACGAGATCGTGACGGCGTCGACGCTGTCGTCGGCCAGGGGCAGCGCCAGGGCGTCACCGTTGATCCAGGTCGTGTCCGGCAGTCCCGCCTTCATCCCTTCCTTGAGCATGTTGTGGGACAGGTCGATTGCCAGGACGTGGGCCGCGCCTTCCTTGAGCAGCTCACGGGCAACGTTGCCCGGTCCGGCCGCGACGTCGGCAACGATGCGGCCCGCTGGCCTGGCAGCCAGCGCGGTCACCCGGCGCCAATGCGCGTCCTGGCCCAGCGACAGCACCGCATTGGCGAGGTCGTAGCGCGGCGCCACTCGATCGAACATCGACTGGACGAGTGCCGAGTCCTTGCCATCGATCGTGGCAGCCGGCAGCACCGTCGGGTCAGCCGATCCGGGCAGGGCAGACGACGCCGTCTCGTCGGCAGTCGACGGGTCGGCGATCGACGGATCGGAAGTCGACGAATCGGAGGTGGGCATGCGTGCGCCTGCGGTCGGGACGGTGGGCAAGCCTATCCAGCGACCACGATCTACCCTGTGCCGAGCACGCCGCACCAACCGACTCCACAGGCCAGCCCGATGCCAGTCCCCCACCGCCCGACGGCACCGTCCGGTGTGCGTGCCCGGACACCGTCATGACCCAGCCCGGTGACCCCGCAGCGCCGACAACCAGCGGCCTCGACGACGTCGATGCCGCATTGGCCGCCGCGCTCGCGACACCCCTGCCCGATGAGGCAGCTGGCGGCCTGTTGACGCTCGAGGAGTTGTCCGAGGCGTCCGACACGCCCGTCGTCATCCTCGAAGCCCTGTCTCGTGAGGGGCTGCTGCTGCCCCGCGATCCGGGCGACCCCGACGCCGGCATCGAGCCACGCTGGGCACTGGACGACACGGCCGTCGTCGACGCCGGGATGGCGCTGTTGGAAGCGGGACTCCCCCTGGCAGAACTGCTCGACCTGGCACGACGTGCCGACGACGCCCTCGGTGCGCTCGCCGACCACGCCGTCGAAACGTTCCTGCGCTACGTCCGCGACCCGGTCCGTGGTGGCATCGAGGACGACGGTCGCGCCGCCGATGAACTGGTGACTGCCTTCCGCAGCATGCTGCCCGCCAGCGGCACGTTGGTCGGCGGGCACTTTCGTCGGCTCGTGGTCGCCAAGGCCCGCCAGCGCGTTGCCGGCTCCGACGACACGACCGACGCGTCGTGACGCTGGTCGTCACGTCGCGACCCGTGTCGGATTCGCGCTCGCTGCCGGAACTCGCACCGGATCCGGACGCCCTGCTGTGGCTGCGCCGCGGCGATGGCATGGCTGCCTGGGGCCGTGCGGTCGCGATCGAGGTCGGCGCAGGCCCCGATCGGGCCGACCGCATCCGAGCGAGCGTGGCCGGCCTCGACATCGACGGTGACCCACGGGATCTGCGCGTCTTCGCGTCGCTGTCGTTCGATCCCTCCAGCGGACGGAGTCGCGCCGTCGTGCCCCGACGGATCCTGGTGCGGGACGGAGACCACACCCGGCTGGTCATGATCGATCCGTCCGACGCCGCGAGTCCGGGCGACGACGAACCGGCTGCGCCCGGCCAGGGCCCGCCGCCGCGTCCGCACCAGGGTCGCATTCGCTATGCCGGCTCGTCCCTGCCGGACGTGCGTTGGCTCGAAGCCGTCGCGACTGCGATCACGCTCATCGACGAGGGCGATGTCAGCAAGGTGGTGTTGGCCCGTGACCATGCCGTCTGGTGCCACGACACCTTCGATCCTCGCCACCTCGCGATGCAGTTGTCC
>DATFMD010000491.1:0-3496 GCA_035267125.1 Nitriliruptoraceae bacterium
CCAACCTCTGCCACCAGCGCGCGGAGACCGTCGAGGTCCCGCACGTCCAGTCGATGGTCGACGTCGCCCGCCAGGTCTGTGGTGACCACATCGGCCCCGCTCGACCGCAACCTGGCAGCCAGCGCCGCGCCGATGCCCGACCCTGCACCAGTGACGAGGACGGTTCGATCTGCATCGGGCTTCATGTCCCCAGTATGGCAGAACCACGGCGTTCATCCGGAGGAAACGCCGATGCGGTTTCCTGCGCGAGCGCCACGTCCATCCCGCGCCAGGACTGCGATCGCCCCACCTCCCTGCTCCGGTCCGTCGAGGGTTGGCGTGGTGACCGCCGCTAGGCTCCCGCCCCTAGCGGGATGTGGTCAGCGTCTGGCGAACGGTGTGATGTGGTCATGGAGCTCAAGGAACGCATGCAGGAGTACCTCGACCGTGAACGGGAGTCGTTGTTCACCAAGGTGGACGGTCTGTCCGAACGAGACCTGCGCCTGCCCCGCACCCCCACCGGCACCAATCTGCTGGGCATCGTCAAGCACTGCGCGAACGTGGAGTTCGGCTACTTCGGGCCGACATTCGGTCGCATGATCGACGATCCTGCCGGACTGCTGGGCCCCGACGACTTCGACACAGATCCGCAGGCTGACTGGTATGCCACTGCCACGGAGACCGCCGACGACATCGTCGCGCTGTATCGACGGGTGATCGTGTTCGCCAATCACACCATCGCGGAGCTCGACCTCGACGCCACCGGTCGGGTGCCGTGGTGGGGCCCCGATGCTCCAGAGGTGACCCTGGGCCACATCCTCACCCACGTGCACGCCGATGTCGCGCGTCACGCCGGCCAGGCCGACATCCTGCGCGAGGGAATCGACGGTGCCGCAGGATGGTGGTCACCCGGCGACAACCTCCCCGACGACTTCGACTTCCCGGCCTACGTCGACCGCCTGACCGCGCTTGCCGACCAGGTCGCCACCACTCGACAGCGGTAGTTCCGGCGACCCCGCTCCCCCGGGTCGCCCAGGCACGGGCCACGCCAGCATCTCGCGACGGTGGTGCACGCCTTCATCGTCATCGTGCGTCGTTGAACACTGGATGATGGCAGGCCGTTCTGTTTCTCGTTGACGCATGCCGTGATCAAACGTAGGGTGCCAATGGCCACCGGAATCGGGTGGTGTGGGGCCATCGATCGGTCGCTCCACGGTGCACGCCCAACATTTTGGAGCCACCATGCAATCCGTTCCCAAACGACTGCTCCGGGGTGGCGCAATTGCCGCCCTGGCCCTCGCAATGACCGTGCCGACCGCCGTACTCGCCGATCCACAGAGCACCCCCAACGGCCCCTGGCTCACCGATGAGCAAGAGGTGAACCTGTCCGCCCTGCTCAGCTACGACCAACTCTGGGACTCCCTCGAGCGCATCGAGCATGCGAGTCACGGCGCGATGACCTTGTCCGCGGCACCACGCCAGTCCAACACCGGACGCGACATTCCGGTTGCCTCGATCGGCACTGGTGACGCCGGCATCATGATCATCGCGTCACAGCATGGCAACGAGTACGTGGTGACCAACTCCGCCATGGAACTGATCCGTGACCTGTCGGGCAACTCCAAGCAGGATCGTGCCATTCGCGAGGCCGTGACCGTGACCGTGGTGCCACGCGTGAACGTGGACGGCTTCGACGCCCCTGTCACGGATGCCTTCGGGCGCGTGACGCCGTGGCGGCAGAACTACGACCCGTTCTGCGTGTCCGGCCCGTGCCCACCGTTCTACCAGCGTGGACGCGGCTACGACATCAATCGCTATCACTCGTACCTCCCCGACGCGGATGTCGACCCGTACAACCCCGGCCAGCCGAATCCTGTGCCGGAGTCCCTGGCCATGCGCCTGCTGTATGACGAGTTGCAGCCCGACATCGTGATGGACCTGCATCACCAGGGTTCCTATGTGGACGACGACGGCGACCTGATCACCGGTTCGACGTTGTGGCCCAACGCGACCGCAGCTGCCGAATTGCTTGGGGTCACCGACCAGTTCGAGGACGCCGTGGTGGTGTCCAAGCAGGTCGTGGCGACCATGGCCACCGAACTCGACCAGTACGGCTACGCGAACCTCACGCTCTACCCGGGCACCACGACGCCGGGGATCGCCCGCAACGCCTACGGCCTGCTGGGAGCGGGGTCGGTGTTGTTCGAGATGCGTGGCGGCATCGGCACCAAGTCCAACGGCTATGTCGCAAAGACGGCATACAACGCCGTCAAGGCCGTGGTCGTGGCACTTGCCGACGGCAGCCTGGCCGACACGGACATCGCGATTGCCGAGTCATTGCCAGAACGTGGCTCGTTCATCGGTGCACCGAACGAGGAGTCCGACGAGTAGGTCCCGCCCTGGCCGCCACGAGCACGGTCAGGCGCTCCACCCCAAACGAGACCGGGCCAGGCGCCCGGTCTCGTCCCACGCTCCGTGCAGCGACGTGGCAGCGTGCGTCACCCGAGGTTGGTGCTGGACGTGACCTCGTGCATGGTGATCACGGGGTCCCCGGCGGCCAGGTCGGGCAAGGCGCTCAGGGCGGCTGCAACGTGGGCAGTCTTCAAGTGCTCGGCGACCTGCTGTGGCGTGTCCCACTCTTCGACCGTCATGAAGTGGGTCGACGTCTCGAGGTCCGACAAGACCCGGTAGGACCGGCACCCATCGTCGTGCCGCGACGCCTCGGCGAGTTTGGTGAGAACGTCGCTCATCTCGGACTCGAATCCGTCCTTGCTGTGGATGTTGGCGATCACGAGCTGCATGGACACTCCTGTGGACCTGGTGCATGGCGGCATCGCCGGCTTCGTCGACGCCGTGGACCCTCCCAGTCTGTCGTGGCCGTACCACGGTGTCAGGTGGTCGTTCGCCGTCGGACCCTGACTAGGATGTCCGCGCGCTGCCACCAGCGCGCGGTGGCCGTCGAAGGTCACGCAACGACCCGTGCTGCCACACAGGAGGCTCCATGCTCACGCTCATCGAAGACCTGCCGACCAATGTCGTCGGATTCCGGGCCAGTGGCCACGTGGAGGCCGCCGACTACCAGCAGGTGCTGGACCCGGCGATCGAGCAGGCGCTGGACGAGCACGACAAGGTCCGGTTCCTCTACGTCCTCGGCGGCGACTTCGAGGGCTACAGCCCCGGTGCCATGTGGGAGGACACCAAGGTCGGGGTCGGCCACTGGACGCGCTGGGAGAAGATCGGGCTGGTGACCGACAACGACGCCTACCACCACGCCGTGAAGGCCGTGGCATGGATGATCCCGGGCGAGGTGCGCCTGTTCCCGCTCGACGACCTGGACGCCGCCACGCAGTGGATCAGCAGCTGAACCGTCCGCCGCGGTCGTGCTGCGGGATTCCGGATGCGTGGATCCCCGGGGCGGGATGATCCCGTCGGGCGACCGCCGTCTTGCTTCCTGGGTTCCGAGCGACCCGGACGAGGATGGGCTCATCGCCTCCCGACCATCGCATTCTTGATCGAG
>DATFMD010000492.1:0-7926 GCA_035267125.1 Nitriliruptoraceae bacterium
CGCACCTGGGTCGGCGTCCAGCCGCAGCGCTCGGCGACTCGCTCGGGCGTCCACTCGGCGACCAGGTCGGCCAGGGCATCCATCCCGTCCAACACCGGTCCCAGCCGACCCGGCGACACCAGGTCCTCTTCGAAGATGACCTGGAGCAGGGCCAGCAGGATCGCGACGTCGTGACGTGGGCGGATGGGCAGGTACTGGTCGGCCAGCTCGGCGGTGCGGGTGCGGCGCGGGTCGACGACCACCATGCGACCACCGCGTTGCCGCATGTCGCGCAAGCGGTCCTTGAATCCCCCGGTCGACATCAGGCTGCCATTGGACTGCATCGGGTTCGCACCGAAGACGACCAGCAGGTCGGTGCGGTCGAGGTCCGGGATCGGGAACAGCAATTGGTGGCCGTAGAGGTGGTACTGGACGAACTGGTGGGGCAGCTGGTCGACGGACGTGGCCGAGAACCGGTTGGTCGTGCGCAGTGCCTTGATCAGCAGTGACCCGAACAACAGGGGACCGAGGTTGTGGGCGTTCGGGTTCCCGAGGTAGATGCCCATCGCCGTGCGGCCGTGCTCGGCCTGCACCTGTCGGATGCCGGCTGCCGCGACATCCAACGCCTCCTCCCAGTCCACCTCGACCCATTCCCCGTCGCGCTTGACGACCGGGTGGCGCAGGCGATCGGGATCTTCCCACACGTCCTGCAGGGCCAGCGCCTTCGGACAGATGTGGCCCCGGCTGAACGGGTCGTCGTGGTCGCCCCGGATGGAGGTGATGCGCTCGTCCTCCAGGGTCACCGTTATCCCGCACATCGCCTCGCACAGGCTGCACGTCCGCTTGTGGGTCCGGGTCTTCATGTGGCGCATCCTCGCTCGGCGGGCCCGTCGGCAGACGACAGTAATGCGCAGCCACGGTCTCGTCCCACGCCGAACCCCAGGCAGGGTCGACCGGCACGTTCACCGCGGCGCTTCCTCGTCCATTCAGGCACCCCGTCCGCCGCCGACCGCCGATAGGGTGAAAACCACCGATCCAACCCCGCAAAGGCCACCATCGTGACGAACGTCGCCACCCGCATCCTCGAAGACCACCTCGTCGAGGGTGACCTGGAACCCGGGACACCGATCGCGATCAGGATCGACCAGACGCTGACCCAGGATGCAACGGGGACCCTGGTCATGCTGGAGTTGGAGGCGATGGGGCTGGACCGCATCCACACCGAACTGTCCACCCAGTACGTCGACCACAACCTCATCCAGGAGGATCACAAGAACCCCGACGACCACCGCTTCCTGCAGTCGGCCGCTGCCCGCTTCGGGCTGCACTACTCGCGCCCCGGCAACGGTGTCTCCCACCCCGTCCACCAGCAGCGCTTCGGTCGGCCCGGTGCGACCCTGGCCGGCTCCGACAGCCACAGCCCCGCGGCCGGTGCGATCGGCATGCTGGCCATCGGTTCGGGTGGGCTCGACGTCGCCCTGGCCATGGCGGGGGAACCGCTGCGCATCAAGGCCCCCGAGATCTGGGGCATCGAACTGACCGGCCAACTGCCCGACTGGGTGTCGGCCAAGGACGTCATCCTCGAGATGCTGCGACGCCACGACGTCGACGGTGGCGTCGGGCGCATCATCGAGTACCACGGTCCCGGCCTGGCCACGCTGTCGGCGATGGACCGCCACGTGATCGCCAACATGGGCGCCGAGTTGGGCGCCACGACCACGGTGTTCCCGGCCGACGACACGGTGCGCGAGTACATGGCCAGCTACGGCCGCGAGGACGCGTTCACCGAACTGGTCGTCGACGACCCGACCTTCCACGTCACCGACTCGATCGACCTGTCCACGCTCGAGCCGTTGATCGCGCTGCCCACCTCACCCGGCAACGTCACCACCGTCGCCGAGGTCGCCGGCCAGCCGATCAGCCAGGCCTACGTCGGGTCGTCCGCCAACCCGGGCTACCGCGACGTCGCCATCGTCGCCCAGGTCCTCAAGGCGGCCGATGCCAAGGCCCACGAGGACGTGTCCCTGGACATCAACCCGTCGTCGCGATCCATCCTCGCCGACCTGATCCGTGACGGCCACCTCTACGAACTGGTGTCGCGCGGTGCCCGGATCCACCAGGCCGGCTGCAACGGCTGCATCGGGATGGGCCAGGCCCCGGCCACCGACACGATCTCGCTGCGCACCACGCCACGCAACTTCCCGGACCGGTCCGGCACCAAGGAGGATCGCGTCCACCTCTGTTCGCCCGAGACGGCCGTCGCGTCGGCCATCACCGGCGTGATCACCGACCCGCGCACGCTGCCCGACAGCCACGGCATCTCGTACCCGTCGGTGGGCGAACCCGACGACCCGACCATCGACGACGACCTGCTGCAGGCACCGCCCTCGCCCGAGGAGTCGTTGCAGGTCGAGATCGTCAAGGGCCCCAACATCGACAGCCTCCCGACCTTCGACGCGCTGCCCGACGAACTGTCACTGCCGATCGTGCTGAAGGTCGGCGACGACATCTCGACCGACGAGATCCTGCGTGCCGGGACCGAGGTGCTGCCCTACCGCTCCAACATTCCCCGCATCGCCGAGTTCACCTTCGACGTGACCGACCCGACCTACCCGGCCCGGGCCAAGGAAGTCCGAGACGACGGGGCCGGCGGCCACGTCATCATCGGCGGGACCAACTACGGCCAGGGATCCTCGCGCGAGCATGCCGCGATCGCGCCCCGCTACCTGGGGCTGCGCGTGGTGCTGGTCAAGGACTATGCCCGCATCCACTGGCAGAACCTGGCCAACTTCGGCGTCCTGGCGCTCGAGTACGTCGACCCCACCGACCACGATCGCCTCGAGCAGGGAGACGTGCTGACCCTCGGCGGTCTGCACGAGTTGGTCGACACCGGCAACGAGGTGGAGATCGAGGTCACGGCCGAGGACGGCTCGGCCAAGGACCCCGTGCGCGCCCGCCACAGCCTGTCCGACCGCCAACGCGAGCACGTTCGCGCCGGCGGAACGATCCAGTGGATGGCCGAACGCATCTGACACCGCTCCGCCTCAATGGGTGACGGGGACCCGCCAAGGCTGGTTTGCCGCACACCCACACCACGCCCAACACTGGGAGGCTCCCGCATCCGCGCACGACTGCGCGGGGCGCGGACGTCGCGCGGACAGTGAACACCACGGCCTCGACCACGACACCCGGGCAACCCACGCGATGCGTCGCGAGCCGACCACGATGGTTCGTTTCGGGGACGCCGCACCTTGTCAAGGGGCACCTTGGTTGCTGTGGATTGTCACGGCCGTCCTGCATACTGCTCGACCCCCCGCAGTGGGGGACACCGGTGACCGCAGGGGTCCCGGGTCGGGCAGGAGCCGCCAATGACCACGTCCCACTCCGTCGCCGACGCGCTGGCCGCAGTCCAGCGCCAGACCGAGTGGTACGCCGATCACGGCACCATCGTCAACGGCCTGTCGACGGGCATCGACGAGGTCGACGAGACCACGTGGGGCCTGCGACCCGGCACCGTGTCGGTCGTCATGGGCGAGGCCTCGTCAGGCAAGACCTCGTTCGCCCTGGGCGCTGCGACGTGGATGGTCCGGCACGACCATCGTCGGATCCTGTGGATCAGCCTGCACGAGGATCTCGGCCAGGTGGCGCGCAACATCGTGGCCCGCTGCGCCCACATCGAGGAGTCCCGGCTGCGTACGGGGGCGATGACGCCGACCGATCGGGACCGACAGGCCGAGGTCGTGGCCGCGTTCTCCTGCGCCCCACCGCTGGACCCCGCGGTCCAGCCCGCGCTGGTGGACCTCGATCCGGTCCCCGAGCCACTGCGGATCGTTGCCGACCAGGACCTGTCAGTCGCCGCCGTCGAGGAGGCTGCGACGGGGATGCCAGGGCTCGACATGATCGTCGTCGACGGCCTGGCACGGCTGATCGACAACCACGGTGGCAACGGACTGCCCCGGGCCACCCGCGATGTCGTGCACCATCTCGAGCGAATCGCCCGCACCCTGGACATCCATGTCATGGCGACCCTGCACGTCAGCCCGCCCTGGGGCCGCAGCGACCTGCGCCTGCGCCTGGCCGACCTGCGCGAGCACCGAACGATCCTGCCGACTGCCCATGTCGTCATGTCGCTGTATCGCGACGAACTCCATGTCGACGAGACCCAGCACCGGGGCATCATGGAAGTGGAGTTCCTGCGCAATGGCAGTGGTCGACGGCGCACGATCCAGGTCGCATTCCTCCCGGAACTGCGCCTGGTGGCCAACCTGGTCAAGGACCCCGTCAGCAGTCGACCGCGGCGGCAGTGACACTGGCCACGGCCCGTTGTCTTCCGGGCGGCACCGAGCCACCCCGGCGTTTCCGGATGGCGGGTGGCGGCGGGAAGCCTCCCGCCACCGGGCCGGCGCGATCCGGTGGACACCGTCTCACCAGGGCCGTTCGGCCTGTTCCTCGGTGATGTGACCAGCCGCCGGCATCGATCCGACCGGGGCCGAGACCAGGTCGTTCAGGTCGTTGAGGAGCGCCCGAAGTCGTCCGAATGCACGCCGGTTGAAGTGCAGGCGCAGGCGCGCCAGGTCGACGTTGTCGTCGTCGGCCACCTCGGGGGCGGTCGCCTCGATGCGGTCGATGGTGCCGGAGACGACGATGTCCCGGTAGTCCTCGTTCAGCTGCGCCAACACCTCGTCGTCGGGGGCACGGTGCATGCGCAACACCAGGATGCCGTCCACGTACCGCTGCGAGTGGTAGTTGGCGTAGAAGCCACGCAACTCCTCCACAACCTCGTCAACAGTCGTGCAGTGGCGCACGAGCGACGGGTCGTCCGGTGAGATCATGCCGTGGTCGGCCAGGATCCGGGTGACCTCGCCCAGGACGGGCTCCCAGTAGTCGGTGCCGGGAGCCTCGACCACCACGATCGGCGCGAGGTCGGTCTTCCCCGTCTGGATCAGCGTCAGCAGTTCGAAGAACTCGTCGAGGGTGCCGAACCCGCCGGGAAAGATCGCGAACCCGTTGGACTCCTTGATGAAGGCCAACTTGCGCGTGAAGAAGTACTTGAAGTTGACCAGCCGGTTGGGGGCGATCCAGGAGTTCGCAGACGTCTCGAACGGCAACTGGATGGCGACGCCGTAGCCGTTGTCGCGACCGGCGCCGCGGTTGCCGGCCTCCATGATCCCGGGCCCGGCCCCCGTCACGGTCGCCCACCCGTGGTCGGCCATCGTCGCGGCCAGGTCCATGGCCAGCTCGTAGTTCGGGTCGTCCTCGGCGGTACGGGCGGACCCGAAGATCGTGACCTTGGGTTCATCGCGTGGTCCGAACACCACGTTGGAATAGCGCATCTCCTTGAGGGCGGTGTTGATCAGCTTGAGATCGCCGCGCTGGGGATCGTCCCGATGCAGCTTCATCGCGGTCGTGATCAGTTCCACGACCAGGTCACTGCCGGGATTGTCGGAGCCATCCGCCACCAACTGGGCGATGCGCTCGTCGAGGTCGTCGTTGCCGAGTGAATATGCCATGCGGCCGAGGCTATCCCCCACGCTGGCCCGGCCGACCTCCTGCTGCCACCGTGGCCGGTGGTCAGTCCGCGACGTGGCCGAAGCGGTGGACGTCGTGGGAGATCGACTGCTCGCGCACCACTCGGGGCAGCATGACCCGTCCATTGAGCACCACGGGACGATCCTCGACGTACACGTCCACGGGGAGATCGGGCAGGTCGCCGTCGCCGGTCCCCACGAGTTGGACACGCGCGACGTCGGGTCCGACCAGCGGGTGTTCCTCCACGACCACCGACACGCCTTCGTGACCGGCGGCAACGTGGGAGACGGACGCCGCGAGGTCCTCGTCCGGGGTCGACACCGTCACGGGCGTGCCGACCGCGGTCGCGGCCAGCAGGCACCGGACCACCTGGCCAGGACGGGCATCGCTGGCGGCACGCACCAACCACCGAGGCAGCGGCCGGTAGCGCATGATGTTGGACTGGAAGGCCAGCGCCGTCGGGTCGTGCGCGATGCCGAACTCGCGTTGGAGCCACCACGCATCCGAACCGGCCCCGTGACCGATCGCGGTCAGGCGCTGGCCGTCGAACAGGTCGGCGCACCGCGACAGCATCGCGCGAACGGTCGGCGCGGGATCGGCGAGGTTCGTGATCGGTCCATCGTCCTGCCATGTTCCCAGCGACGCCACCATGTTGGGTCCGCCGGCCTTCGCTCCCGGACCGACCACCGACGACTTCCACCCTCCGAAGGGCTGGCGCCGCACGATCGCGCCGGTGATGACCCTGTTCACGTAGGCGTTGCCGACCTCGACACGGTCCAGCCAGGCTGCGACCTCGTCGATGTCGAGACTGTGGATCCCACCGGTCAGACCGAACGAGACCTGGTTCTGCACGGCGATGGCGTCGTCCAAAGTCGCCACGCTGATCAGGCCCAGGACCGGCCCGAAGCACTCGGTGAGATGGAACCACGACCCCGGGGCCACGCCGTCGCGAATGCCGGGCGACCACAGGCGTCCGGAGTCGTCAAGGGGCCGTGGCTCGAGCATCCACGACTCGCCGGGGTCGAGTTGGGTCAGGCCCCGCACCAACTTGTCGCTGGGCGGTGGCGTCGTCGGGGTCATGTCGGTCGCGATGTCCGTCGCGTCGCCGACCGTGATGCTGCGAGTGGCATCGACCAACTGTCGCCGGAAGCGCTCACTGTCGGCGACGCTGCCGACCAGGATCCCGAGGCTGGCCGCGGAGCACTTCTGGCCGGCGTGGCCGAACGCCGAATCGACCAGGTCCGCGACCGCCAGGTCCATGTCGGCGTTGGGCGTGATCACCAACGCGTTCTTGCCCGACGTCTCTGCATGCAGGCGCAGGTCCGGCCGCCACGATCGGAACAGTTCGGCAGTGTCGGTGGCCCCGGTGAGGATGACCGCGTCGACGTCGGGGTGCGTCACCAGTCGCCGGCCGGCATCGTCGTCGTCGGTGGGCAGGAACACGACCGCGTCGTCGGGGACACCGGCGTCGAGCATGATCCGGTGTGCGGCAGCCGCCGTCGCCCGGGTCTCGGGAGCCGGCTTGAACGCGACGGTGGCCCCGGCAGCCAGCGCGGCAATGACCCCTCCGACCGGGATCGCCAGCGGGAAGTTCCACGGCGGTGCCACCAGGACCGTGCCGTAGGAGGAGAACGAGACCCCGTCGACGTCGTCGAGGCGACGTGCACAGCCCGCGTAGTAGCTGGCGAAGTCGGCCGCCTCGGACACCTCGGGGTCACCCTGGGCCACCGTCTTGGCGGCATCGTGGGCCATGACGCCGATCAGGTCGGCCCGGTGGGCGTCGATGGCGTCGCCGACCGCCTCCAACACCTGCGCCCGGTCCTCGGCTGGTCGCGTCGACCAGTCCGACGCGACCAGGCGGGCCACGGCGGCATCCACCTCCTGAACGGTCGGCGGCGGCGCAACCTCGACGGCGGGATCCTCGTCGAGCTCGGCGGTCATCGCCGTGCGCACGTCCGGGTCGGTCGGGTCCGCCTCCGGCCAGTTGGTGAAGCCGGGGTCGTCCACGACCGATCCGGCCAGTGCCACCGTGTCGGCAATGGGGGTGTGGACGGCGGCGACCCCGGACGTCTCGCGGGCGGGAACGTCGGGATACGTCGGGTGGCCGACGTCCCCGGTCCAGCGACGCGATCCCGAGGCCTGGTCGTCGCGCGCCGCCACCGAGGCCCGAAACTCCTCGGCCTGGCGGTCGAAGGTCTCGGTTCCCGGTGCGATCGAGAACGACTCGGTCAGGAAGTTGCCGGGCTGGGTGTTCTCCACCAGCCGACGGAACAGGTAGGCCACGGCGGCATCGAAGTCGTCGGCTCCGACCACGGGGAGGTAGAGCCGCACCGGCCGGTGACGCACGATCACGTTGGCCTGGGCAGTCGCCATGCCCGTCAGCATCTCGAACCCGACCCGGTCTCCGACACCGCGGGC
>DATFMD010000493.1:0-5463 GCA_035267125.1 Nitriliruptoraceae bacterium
GTCAACGTGCGCGACCGAGGCTGCCGCGGACCATCCTGCGATCGCCCGGTCGCATGGACCCAGATCCACCACATCCACTGGTGGCACCACAACGGCCCCACCGCCGTGAACAACGGGCTGGCGCTGTGCCACCACTGCCACCACGTCGTCCACGACCGGGGTTGGACCGTTTCGCTGGACCCGACCACGGCGGCCGCCACCTGGACCGCACCCGACGGACAGGTCGTGGTCACCAGACCCCATCGACCATGACCCCGCCCCGCAACCCCACCGGACACGGTGGGGCATCGACCCATGTCACGACCTGGCCTGCCACGTCCAACAGCGAGGACGTCCCGACATCCGGAACCTGCACCGTCCAGCGCGACGCCGATCCGACAGCCGCGACCTGCACGGTCCAGCGCGACATCGATCCGACAGCCGCGACCTGCACCGGCCAGGGCCGACGCCGATCCGACGGCCGCGACCTGCACCGGCCAGGGCCGACGCCGCTACGCCAGCAAGGCCGATCGCTGCGCAGCACGCATCGCGCAGAGCGACAGGGCCGACTGCAGTCAGCAGGTCGCGGGCCTCACACCAACCGCAGCAGGACCTGGCGATCCGGCGAGCCATCGTCGAGCTGCAGGCTGAGCGCCTGGCAGGTGCCGGCGGCGTCCTTCCCGGTGTCCCAGTTCACGAGCCAGTGGCCGTCACCCAGCGGCGTGACCGTGTCGGCCGTCGCGATCGTGGTCGGCGACCCGACGGGTGCACCAGTGGCACAGTCGACCTCCACGTGCTCCAACGACACGAGGCTCGCCGCGTCGACGACGGGGGCGCCGTCGACATCCATCAGGCGCCACTTGACCGGAATGGTCGAGCCGGCGTTGAAGCGCTCCCTGTGGGTCAGTGGCGGTTCGAAGCCCCCGAACTCGTAGGCCGTCTGGCCGACCACGATGGTCGCCTCGGCGGCCACGAGCCCGCCGTTGCCGTCATCGGCGACCAGCCAGAACGTGTGCTCGCCGTCCTCGCTGCAGTTGATGGTGGTGGTCGGACTGGCCGCGTCGGCGAAGACGCACGGGGCCTCGGTGTACCAGGTCGACGTGACCTGGTCGCCTTCGGGATCGCCGACCTCGCCCGTCACCTCGATGGGCTGTCCGACCACGGCGGCGTGCGGCCCGCTCGTGATCGTGGCCGTCGGCGGAGGCCCACTGGCGACCCCGACACCTTCGGCGTCCTCGGTGGGCAACACCCAGTCAGGATCACACAGGTCGCCGACACCATCCTCGTCGTCGTCCTCCTGGCCCGGGTTGTGCACGGTCGGGCAGTTGTCCTCATCGGTGGGCACCTCGTCACCGTCGATCGACACGTCCACCGGCGCGGTGGCGAGCGCAGTCCGGCCCTCGTCGTCGACGACGCGCACCTGCACCAGCCCCTTGAACGGGGTCTCGAAGGTGTGCGTCAGGGTCGGAATGGTCGTGACCGCGTCGTCCACGCCGTCACCGTCGAGGTCCCACTGGTAGGACACCAGCGTGCCGTCAGGGTCGTAGGAGCCGGACGCGTCGAACGTCTGGGGCTCCCCGGTCCGCCCGGCGTAGCCCGTGCCGACCCACGCATACGGGGCGGTCACGGCGGACTGGATGATCTCGAGGATGCGGTCGGCGAGTTGCAGCGGGCTGGGTGCGAGCAGCACCTCGCCACCGGTGGCGGCGGCAATGGTCCGGATCTGCGGTCCGGCCGCGCCCGTGTCGACGCCGTACACGGCAACCGGGTCGACGGCCAGCGCCGCGTCGATGACGTCCTGGCTCACCAGGCCCGAGAACGGCTCGGGATCCAGCGCGGGGGCATCGCCGAACTGGATCGCGACCTTCTTCACACCGGGGCGCCAGTCCAGGCCGATCGCCTCCATGAGCCCGCTGTGCATCGTCTCGGGGCCGTCGCCGCCGTAGCCCAGCGACAGGCTGTCGATGGCGGCCCGGATGGCGTCGGGGTCGCTGCTGAAGTCCAGGACGAGGTTCGAGGGATAGTCGTTGGGTTCCCCCGTGCGGCTGGCGTAGTCGCGATAGTCGACGACCGCCACCCGGTAGCTGCGGGTCCCCGCGTCGAGTCGGTCGATGATCTCGTTGGCGCTGGCCTTGACGGCATTGATGGCGCTGCCCATGGAGCCAGTCGTGTCCACCACGAAGGCCAGGTCGACGCTGGTGGATTCGAGGTCGCCGGTCGGCAGCGCGCCGAAGGTGTCGTAGTCGCGCAGCAACTGTGCCAGCTCCATGTGGCCGATCTCGTTGTAGTGGTAGTTCTCGATGATGATGCGCTGCTCGATCTCGTTCATCCAGCGATCAGGATTGCCGGTGCCGAGCTCGGGCTTGGGCTCGTGGCCCGTGAAGTGGGCCTTCACGTCGTCCACGTAGGTGACGAATGGCGCCGGTGCCGCGGCGTTCGCGACGTCCACGGCAGCAGCCTGTTGATCGTCACCCTCGCGGCCCAGGGCACGCACCTCGCGCGCCGCCGCATAGCGGTCGACCTCCCAGAAGAACCCCAGCCGGCGGTAGACCAGTTCGAAGTCGTCGTTGTTGGCGAGGTAGGGATAGCCGACCAGGCCGACGCGAGCGTTGGGGGCGCGGTCACGGACGGCTGCCAGGGCCGAGACGAGGTTGTCCTTGACGTCGGGGGTCAGGTCCCGGGCCTCGCCGACGGCCTGGCGGCAGTCGCCGGGGTCGCGGAAGAACGGCGCGAAGCACTGTTGCACGATGGTCGAGAACTCGACGTCGTTGCCGCCACCGGTCACCAGGACGAGGTCGGTGTCGGGCCCCACGGCGTTGACCTGCGGATGCAGGTAGCGGGTGCACTCCACCAGGTGCTGGTTGGGGAAGGCGTCCTGGCCGACGTACTCGGCCTCGTAGTACTCGTCCCCCACGTACGGCGAGGTGCAGTAGTCGCGCAGGGCCTCGGCCTCCACCTGTGCGTCGGTCGGATCCAGGTCCGCCATGTAGACCGACACGAACTTGGAGTCCATCCGCCGGGTGGTCGTGTACTGGGGGATCACGCCGCCCGAGCAGGCACGATTGATGAAGGTGACGTCGTAGCCCTGGGTCCCGAGCCACTCGACGTACTGGCTGGCCCAGTTCGACGGGCTGCGGTAGCACCCGCGCGGGCCGACGTAGTCGCGATCGCCGTCGGCGTCGCGGGCGCCGTTGCCGGCGGCGTAGCTGTCGCCGATCAGGACGACCTTGAGCGGGTTCACCTCGACCTCGGCCTGGCTGGGCGGCGAGCTCGCCAGGATGGCGGCCAGCACGATCGCCACCACTGCCAGGCGGCGCAGGAGCCGGGTGTCACGCAAGGTCGGGGTCATGAGATCCTCCGTGGAGCCAGGTCGTCGTGCGTCAGGTTGGGCGTGTCGGTGGGGGCATGGCTGTCAGGCGTCCTGGGTCGAGACTTCCACCCACACGCGATCCTCGATCTCGATGCCGTCGATCAGGAGTCGCGCGTCGTAGCCGTCGATGTCCTTCGAGCCGTCGAACCCGACCGTCGCGCGCGGGGTCAACTCCCACCCAGCGGCTTCGGCCTGGGCGGCGAGCTCGTCGATGGCAGGCTGGAAGTCGCCTGCCGGCACGGTGAAGGTGTGACGGATCCTGGCCGGAGTCGGCTTGGATCCGGTCGAGCCAGCCGAGTCCGTGACCCGGGAGTCGACGGCCATGGGAAGGTCGACCTGCGCCATGGGATCCGTCGAGATGGCGTCCAGGCGCGCCTGCGGATCAGGCCCGCAGGAAGAGACGGCCACGGCGATGAGGACTGCGAGGAGGATCGACCAACAGGACGGAACTGGACCCGAAGGCGTGCGTCGGCGACGTCGGCGTGTCCGCGACCCGATCACTGGTCCCCCTGGGTGTCGCTGGCACGACGACAGGGTCGGGACCCTACTCAGGCCAGCCCACCGATGTCAACGGCCTGCCACGAACGACATCGCATTGACCCCGAAGACAACCAGGAGAATGGAGAATTGCGCAATTGCATGGAGGATTGGCGGGCGTGGAGGTCCGGGGCAGCCGGGGTTCAGCGGGCGTCGGGCCCGCCGGGGATCAGCGGGTCGTGACGACGGCCTCGGCCCGACCGAGGTCACCATGGAATCCAACGTGTTCGGTCTCCCGGCACATCAGCAAGGACCCCGCCGGGAGTGGCCCAGCGGGGTCCGGAGTGCGGGGACGTGCTACTTGCCCGCGTTGTCGTCGGCCTGGAGGCTGGCGATGCACTGACCCTGGTTGTCGAAGCCGAAGTTCGCGTAGCCGCCGTTCTTGCAGTCGTCCTTGACGGTCAGGGGCACCTCGAAGTCGTAGACGGTGGTCGTGCCGGCACTCGTGACCACGACATTGTCGACGTAGCCGCTGGTCCCCTCGTCACTCGCGGTGGACTGGCCGACGTTGATGGCAATTGCCCGGACCGTGCTGCCGTCCAGCGCCGCCATGTCCTGGAACGTGTCCGGGCAGTCCGCTTCGTTGCGCGCCCGCACTCGCAGTTGGTCCGTGTCGGTGCTGATCGTCGACCACTCGCTCGTCGAGCCCGTCACACCTCCGAAGTCGTACGCGCAGTCGTAGAAGTTGTCGACATCCGTTCCGGGGAGGTTGGTGTAGACGTTGAGGTAGAAGTCCGACGAGTCCGCAGCCTCGTCACCCAGGAGGAAGTCGAACGAGTAGGAGGTGTCTGCCTCCAGCTCTTCCAGGATGAAGAACTCGGCGATGAACTTGGCGGTGGGGTCGGCTGCGCCGGGCAGCGGCTCGACGTAGAAGCTCCCGCTGCCGATGCTGGCCTCATCGAGCGTGAAGTGGCCGTCGGTCACGTTGTTGAGGTCACGCTGGAAGAGCCATCCCGCCTCGTTCTCGCCCGCCGACGTGTCACCGGTCACCGTGATGGTCGTACTGGCCACCGCTCCGGCCGCCGTGCCCATCGTCAGCGCCGTGGCCAACGCCACTGCCAGGTGCAACTTCTTCATTGATTGTTCCTCTGTATCGGGTTGTTGGGTCGTGCTTCGGTGGGAGCACGGGCACGTGCCGGTGCGCCGCACAGTGGCCCCCTGGAGGGGACGCGACGAGCGGCTGCCCCGGGCGACGAGTTCATGCCCCACTCCATCTCTTCCCGAACGATGGCGGCATGAAACGTCTTGCTGCAAGAAGGAGAGGCGACGCGCTCGAGCGCCCGATCGTCCGAGCCGCCCCGTTCGGTCCTGGTCCGCCCCTGTGGGTCGGCTTCTCTCGGTCTGGCGTGCCGAAGGAGCCCCTTGGAGCGGCTGCCGATCGCCTGCGGGAGCTGCATGCACCCGCAGCAGCTGATCGCCGGCTGGCGCATGCTCCTGCCAGATGGTCGTCGGTACGCCGCTGGACGTCGGACGGGCCACCCGCACCTGGTCCGGACCCAACGACGCGCCGTCAACGTCCGCGACCGCGGCTGCCGCGGACCATCCTGTGACCGCCCCGTCGCATGGACCCAGATCCA
>DATFMD010000494.1:0-2184 GCA_035267125.1 Nitriliruptoraceae bacterium
TAGAGCCACCCTTCGTGGGACCGCGGCACGCGGGTTCGACTCCCGCCAGCTCCACTCCCGACCCAGCACCAGACGTCAACGCTGCGACCTCACGGTCGCCTTCACGCCCCGCGCGACTTGTCACTGCCGTGACTCGGTCGAGCGGGGCGCATGTCGTTGGTGGGCCCTGCGTGACCGGATGGTGGGGTTCGAGCGTGCTCCGATGGTGCGACGTCCAGGTCAGCCCGGGGCGTGGCTCCGACGAGCTCGGTGGTCAGCCCGAGGCATGTGTGTCGACGAGGGTCTGCAGGTCGGCAGCAACGTCTTCGTCGACGGGAGGGCCGTGGCCGACCAGGATCACGGACGGCTCGAGGTCGGCCAGGACGCCGGCCGAGTCCCAGGCCAGGTCGATGTCGTCGGAGAAGGCGGGATTGGGACCGGCCACGTCGCCGCCCTCGGTGCTGTTGAGCGCGTCGCCCGCCACGAGCACGCCGGTGCCCGGGTCGAAGACGCTGATGTGGCCGGGCGTGTGGCCGGGAGTCTCCAGCACCTGCAGCCCCATGATCCGATCACCGGTGCCGACGGCCACCAGGTCGCGGGGCGCGGAGATGGCCTCGATGTCCCCGGCTCCCGCCGCCAGCCGTGCGTCGGTGGCAAGCTCGGCGACCTCGCCCAGGCCCTCGACATGGTCGGTGTGGTGGTGGGTGAGGACCACGGTCGACACGTCGGCCCAACTGCTGCCGAGCGCGGCCAGTGCCGTCGTGATGTCTGGTGCCGTGCCGGCGAAGCCGGTGTCCACGACCGTGGCCTCCCCTGATCGAACGAGCACGTAGGCGGCGGCTGCACCGCCGATCACTCGCTCCCACTGCATGACATCGCTGGGCGTCGAGCCGTCCGAGGCGGATCGTGTCGCAGGTGCCGAGGCGTTGGGGGTGCCGCCGGAGGACGTCGTCGGGCTCTGTGAGGCACCGGGAGCAGTGGGGGACTCGCCGGAGGATCCGGTGCAGGCAGCCAGGGTGACGGCGGCGACCGCGGCGCCGAGGTCGACCAGGAACAGCCGTCGGGTGAGCAGTGGGGGCGTGGCCATCCATCAGCCGATGTGTTGGGGGCCTCCAGCCAACCGCAGCCGGTCACGAAAGTCACCCCCCGTGGGACTGCGGCCAGTCAGCCGTGGCCGTGGTGATCGCTGAGGGCCGGCCTCAGCCCAGCGGCCACAGTCGTTCGGTCGCACGCGCAGTCCAGCCGGCCGACGGACCGGCGGCGGTGCGCACGCTGCGATCGGCCAACTGGGTGTCGGCGACCAGTGGCAGGTGGCGCTCGGCGCCCACCGTCACGACACCGCCGCCGGCCTCGGTGACCAACAGCATGCCGGCCGCGACGTCCCAGACCTTGGGGACACGGGTGAAGGCACCGACCAGCGTGCCGTCCGCAACCAGGGCAAGGTCGAGCGCATAGGCACCGAGGATGCGCGGTTTGAACCACGTGCCCTCGATCACCTGCCGCACGGTGCCGGCGGAGACACCCAGCGGTGAGTGTCGCGAGGAGCGCGCGGTCAGGTCGATCTCGTCTGCCACCCATGCCGCCTGGCCGTTGGCAGTGGCCCCCTGGCCTCGCACCGCATCGAAGCGCAGGTCCAGTGCGGGTGCGTCCACCATGCCCCACAGGACCCGGCCGTGGTGGGCCAGCGCGATGGACGTCGCCCAGTAGGGCAACCCGGCGGAGTAGTTCGTGGTGCCGTCGATCGGGTCGACCACCCATGTCCACTCGGTGCCGTCCCAGGTGGTGGATCCCTCCTCGCTGACGACCGCATGGCTGGGGAACACCTCGCGCACGCCGGCCACGATGACGCGATCTGCGAACAGGTCGACCTCGGTGACCGGCGTGCCGTCCGCCTTGTCGCGGCGTCGCGATCGCCCCCAGCCATCCAACAGCGCCTGGCGCAACCCGTCGACGAGGTCGTGGCCGACGCGTCGCGCCGCCATCACCACCTCCAGGGCGTCGTCGTCGGGCAGTGGTGCGGGTTCGTGGTCGTGCGCTGAGGTGTCCATGACCTGCACGCTATCGCCGTGTTCCGCGACCCATGGCCCTTCTCCGTGCGACCACACTGGCCGATCGGACGGCTGACACGGGCCGGTTGTCGGCGCGTAGGTTACGCTTGCGTAGGTAGCTCTGTCTGGACCTGTCGATGGCCACCCGGGCATCGAC
>DATFMD010000495.1:0-19458 GCA_035267125.1 Nitriliruptoraceae bacterium
GGCACCTGCGACCGAGGCGCCCGCCACCGAGGCACCTGCCACGGAGTCGGGGGAGGCCACCGACGGTGACGCCACGGACTGGATTCCGCTGGTGCTCATTGCCCTCGTCGTGCTGGCACTGCTGTGGTTCCTCATCTCGGCCATGCGGCGGTCCTCGGATCGTCGGGAGGCCGGCAAGTCGGCACGCAGCGGACGGCTGGGCGACGTGATCGGGACCGGACGGTGGGTCCACGACCAGGGAGTCCCCGAAATCCAGCGCACCAACGATCCCGACCAACTCAGGCAGTACTGGCAGGCCACGCGCCAGCGCATGGTCGCCATGGAAGAGGAGACCAACTCGATGTTGCTGGACGCACAGGGCGACCCGCTCTCCAACGCCCTCAAGCAGCTCAACGACTCCTCACAGTCGCTGCGTTCGGCAGTGGACGGTGACGTCGCCATGCGCAGCCAGGCCGACGTCGACCCGGACCTGGTCGCCGAGAGCGCACGGACGGTGCAGGAACGTCGTCGTGACCTCAACCACGCCCTCGACCGGGTCGCCACCTTCCGCTGATGCAGTGGTCCCGCCGGGTCCTTCGGGGCGGTGACGGGATCAGGATCGCGGGCCGGGATCTGGATCGGGCCGAGATCTGCTGGCCGGCCGGGACCGGCGGCGGCCGGCCGGGATCGTCTCGCCTCCTCATGCGGGCGCGGGCCAGCTGCCGGCAACGAGTTGCCCTGCCTCGATGGTCGCCATGACCACGGGCATGCCGGGTCGGTAGACGAAGTGGCTGGGTCCGGGTGCATCCAGGACGGCAAGGTCGGCGATCGCGCCCGGGCGCAGGTGGCCGATGTCGTCACGGCGCAGCGAGCGGGCGCCGCCCATCGTGGCTGCCCAGATCGCCTCGTCGACGGTGAGGTGGCAGTCACGCACGGCCAGGGCGAGCACGAACCCCATCGAGGTGGTGTGGCTCGAGCCGGGGTTCGCGTTGGTGGCCAGCGCCACGGTGGCACCGGCATCGACCAGGCGTCGTGCGTCGGGGTAGGGCTGGCGCGTCGAGAAGTCGGTCGCGGGCAGCAACGTCGCGACCGTGTCCGAGCCGGCCAGCGCCGCGACGTCGTCGTCGGTCAGGTGGGTGCAGTGGTCGGCCGATGCCGCTTCGACCTCGACGGCAACGGCCACCCCCGGACCCGGTCCCAGCTGGTTGGCGTGCACGCGGGGCACGAGGCCGGCCGCCCTGCCGGCACGCAGGACCGCGAGTGACTGGTCACGGTCGAATGCGCCCACCTCACAGAACACGTCGATGGACGTGGCCAGCGGCGCGCACGCCGCGAGCATCGGACCGGTCACCACGTCGACGTAGTCGTCGGTGTCCCCGACGTGGCCGGGCGGCACCACGTGGGCGCCCAGGTACGTGGTGTGGTCGGTGACCTCGCCCGCCAGTCGCAGCAGGCGGGCCTCGCCGTCGACGGTGCCGGCATAGCCCGACTTGATCTCGCGGGTCGTGATGCCGGCCGCCCGGGATGCCGCCACGCGACCCTGCAGCAGGCGCCGCAGGTCGGCGTCCCACGCCGTGGCCGTGGCCGCCATGGTGGTGGTGATGCCACCGGCCTCGTAGTCCGCCCCTGCCATCCGGGCGGCGAACTCGGCGCTGCGGTCGCCAGCGAAGACGAGGTGGGTGTGGCTGTCGACGAATCCCGGGATGACGGCCCGGCCGCCCAGGTCGATCCTCGTGTCCGCGGCAGGGGGGATGCCGTCGCCGGTGGCGGCGACGTGGCTTCCGTCCACGACCAACCACGCGTTGTCGAGTCCCGCCCCCATGCCCGGCATGGTCGCCGACGTCGATCGCGTGGTCGCATCGGACGCGGCGGTCGCGTGGTCGGCCTGGGCCGGGTCGTGCGTGACGAGTCGACCGATGCCGGTCAGGATCGTGGTGGTCACGGCGTGCCCTTCCGGTCGGTACCCGGTCCGGAGGGCCCCGGCGGTCCGGCGGGCGGCCCGGACGGTGCCAGCGCGGCGACGACGGTGCGCAGGTCGGCGACGACGTCACGGCGCACATGGCGCCCGTCGCGGACGATCCATTCCCCGGCGACCATGGTGGCGGTGACGTCGCTGGCCGTGGCGGCGTGCACCACGGCGGCGGCGAGGTCCCGGGTGGGCGTGCCTGCCAGGCGGACCGTGTCAGTGGCGACAACGGTGAGGTCGGCCGCGGCTCCGACGGCGATCCGGCCGACCTCCGGCCATCCCAGGCTGGTCGCTCCTCCGATGGTGGCGGCAGCCAGCAGGCTGGCTGGATCGTGGTGGCCGCGGACACCGGTCACCATGCGCTGGTCGAGTTCCAGCGCGCGTGCCTCCTCGAACAGGTCGACCACGGCGTGCTGGTCACTTCCCAGCGCGAGCCGCACCCCGGCGTCTGCCAGCCCGGCCCCGTCCACGACGCCATCGGCCAGGTCCCGTTCGGTCGTCGGGCAGGCACACACGGTCGCCTGCGCCCGTGCCAGCAGGTCGACGGACTCGTCGTCCAGCCACACCGCATGCACGGCCGTGAACGTCGGCGACAGGGCCCCCGCGTCTGCCAGCAACTGGGTGGGACTGCAGTCGTGCACGGCCTGCGTGTCGGCGACCTCGCGCGGTTGCTCGGCGACATGGGCATGCAGGACCCGCACGGGGCTGGCCGCGTCGTCCACTGCGTTCGCAGCCTCGGCCATGCTGGTCGGTGGGACGGCGCGCACCGAGTGGATCGCGGCACCGATCCGTGCCGTGGGGGAGTCGGCGAGCGCAGCGACCCGCTCGGCCCATCGGGCTGCCGTCCGATCGCTGAACCGCTGTTGGACGGGGTCGAGGTCGGGCCGGTCGATGGTCGCGCCGACCTGACCGGTGAGGTAGAGCGTGTCGAGCAGCGTGATGCGGATGCCGACGTCGTCCGCAGCCGCCACCAGTGCCCGCCCCATCGCGTTGGGGTCGTCGTAGGCCATGCCACCCGGGCCGTGGTGCAGGTAGTGGAACTCGCCGACGCAGGTGATGCCCGCCAGTGCCATCTCGCCGAAGGCGGCCACCGCGGTGGCATGCAGGCTGTCGGGGTCGAGCCCGGCGGCGGCCTCGTACATGCGCGCGCGCCATGTCCAGAAGGTGTCGCCACCCGGGGCACCCGTGGACGGGCGAGCCGGCAGGTGTGTTCGGCCTCGCAGCAGGCGGTGGAAGGCGTGGCTGTGCGCGTTGACCAGGCCGGGCAGGGTCACCCCGGGCACGTGGACGGCGTCGGGCAGGTGGGCGGGGTCGCCGGTGGGCAGCGCGCCATCATCGCCACGTCGTGGTGCGTCGTTGCCGGGGCCGCGGTGCACCACGTGGCTGATGCGACCCTCGGCGATGCCCAGCACGACGTTGCTGGCCATGCCATCGCCCAGCCAGGCGTGCTCGCACGCCAGCCACGTCGTGTCGGCGGTGGATGCCGTGGGCGTGCGCCTCACGAGCCGACTCGCTCGACGAACTTCCGGATCCGGGTCTCGAAGGCGGCCCGATGGTGGCGCTGGTAGTTGTCCCAGGTCATGAAGGTGGTCGAGTCGGTGACGCGGTCGACGAAGACGTGGCCGTCGAGGTGGTCGACCTCGTGCTGGAACGTGCCGGCCGTCAGGCCGCGTCGCACCTCCACGTGCTCGCCGCCGTCGCGGTCCCACCACGTGGCCTCGATCGTGACGTGGCGTTCGAGTTCTCCGCGCAGGCCCGGCACCGACAGGCAGCCCTCGTTCACGACGACGACCTCGTCGTCGAGGGAACGCAGGCGGGGATTGACCAACACGGTGAGGGGGATCGGGGGCTTGTAGGGATAGCGCAGGTTGGCGGTCTGCGGTGTCACCTCGGCGATCGCGATGCGCAGGTCGGACCCGACCTGGGGTGCCGCGATCCCGGCGCCGTTGGCATCACGCATGGTGTCGACGAGGTCGTCGATGAGTCCCTGCACCTCGACGGTTGCGAGCTCGGCTCGCGACACCTCGCGCGTGCCCGCCCGCAGGACCGGGTCGCCGACGTGGACCAGGGTACGCACCGTCACGTCGTGGCCGATGCGGCGTCGCGCCGCCACAACACCGGAAACAGCGGGTGGTCCATCGGTGCGCCGGCGGGCAACTCGTCGGCCAGGCCGTCGAACGGGGGCGAGGTGGTCCATGACCGTGGCGCGTGCACCATGTCGTCGCCCAGCATGCGCACCGACAGCACCCGCCGTCGTCGCGCACTCGACACGCCACCGGCGCCGTGCAACGTGAGCATGTTGAAGAAGACGGCGTCGCCGGGCTCCAACTCCCAGCCCAGGATCGTGAACCGGTCGGGTTCCGCAGCGATGTCGGGCAACTCGGCCAGCGAGCCTTCCGGAAACCACCTCGCCTGGTCGTCCATGAAGGTCCGCGGCATGTACCAGGTGGCATCGTCGGCAGTCCCATGCGATCCGGCCACGAATTCGAGCGTCGACTCCCGCGCCACCGGGTCGACGGGAAACCACATCGACGCGTTCATGTGGCCATCGACGTTGTAGTAGGGCTGGTCCTGGTGCCAGGGCGTGCGCTGGCGTGTCCCGGGCTCCTTGGTGAGCATGTGGTCGTGGTACAGCCGCACCGTGTCGGCGCCCATCAACTCACCGGCGATGGCCGCGGCGGGGGACTCGCGCACGAACTGCTCGATGGCCGGGATGCGCTGCCAGTTGCAGAAGTCCTCGACGAAGGTGCCGTCGCCGTCCGCGCTCGCACGCTTGGCCCGCGATGACAGGTCGGCGAGGTTGGCGTCGATCGCCGTGGTGGCCAGCGCGACGTCGTCGGGACGGAAGGCGTTGCGGACCACGACCGCACCGTCCCGACGGAAGGCCCTTCGCTGCTCACGAGTGGTGTGGCGTCCGTCGATCATCGCGGGCTCCCGCCGGCTTCGGTCGTGGCCATCGGGACGTTGACGCCACGCTCGCGCGCGACCTCGACGGCTCGTTCGTAGCCCGCATCCACGTGCCTGATCACGCCCATGCCGGGGTCGGTGGTCAGCACGCGCTCCAGCTTCTGTGCAGCCAGGTCGGTGCCGTCGGCCACGCACACCATCCCGGCGTGGATGGACCGTCCGATGCCGACGCCGCCGCCGTGGTGCAGGCTCACCCACGTGGCCCCCGAGGCCGTGTTGGCCAGGGCGTTGAGCAGTGGCCAGTCCGCGATGGCGTCGGAACCGTCGGCCATGGCCTCGGTCTCGCGATGGGGCGATGCCACGGAGCCCGAATCGAGGTGGTCGCGACCGATGACGATGGGCGCGGACACGGCGCCGTCGCGGACAAGGTCGTTGAAGACCTGTCCCAGCCGGGCGCGTTCGCCGTACCCGAGCCAGCAGATCCGGGCCGGCAGGCCCTGGAAGGCCACCTTGTCACGCGCCTGGCGGATCCAGCGGCCCAGGGCCTCGTCCTGGGGGAAGGTGTCGAGCACGGCCTGGTCGGTCACGGCGATGTCGGCGGGGTCGCCTTACAGCGCGACCCATCGGAACGGGCCCTTGCCCTCGCAGAACAGCGGACGGACGTAGGCCGGCACGAACCCGGGGTAGTCGAAGGCACGCTCGAAGCCACCCAACCGAGCCTCGGCCCGCAGCGAATTGCCGTAGTCGAACACCTCGGCACCCCGGTCCATGAACCCGACCATGGCGGCACAGTGGGCGGCCATCGATGCGCGGGCGCGGCGCGTCAACTCGGCCGGCTCGTCGGTGGCCATTCGGGCCGTGGCGTCGGGGGTCAGGTCGATGGGGACGTAGCTGAGCGGATCGTGAGCCGAGGTCTGGTCGGTCACGATGTCGGCGGGAAACCCACCGTCCAGCAGTTGGGGGACCAGTGCGGCGGCGTTGCCGACCAGGCCGACCGACAGGGGCCTGCGCTCGTCGCGCGCCGCGATGCAGCGCGCCGTCGCGTCGTCGATGTCGTCGGCGATGCAGTCGAGGTAGCGGTGGTCCACCCGGCGCTGGGCGCGCGAGCGATCGACCTCGATGCACAGCGCCACGCCGTCGTTCATCGTCACGGCCAGCGGTTGGGCACCGCCCATGCCACCCAGTCCTGCAGTCAGCGTGATCGTGCCCGCCAGGGTGGCGTCGAACCGACGGCGTGCGATCTCGGCGAAGCACTCGTAGGTGCCCTGCAGGATCCCCTGCGTGCCGATGTAGATCCACGATCCGGCCGTCATCTGGCCGTACATGGTCAGCCCGGCCTGTTCGAGTTCGCGAAATTCCTCCCAGTTCGCCCAGTCGGGAACCAGGTTCGAATTCGCGATCAGGACCCGTGGTGCCCATTCGTGGGTCCGGAAGATGCCGACGGGCTTGCCGGACTGGACCAGCAGGGTTTCGTCGTCGGCGAGGTCGGTGAGGCTGGCCACGAGCGCGTCGAAGGCCGGCCACGAGCGGGCGGCGCGACCCGTGCCGCCATAGACCACCAGGTCATCGGGACGCTCGGCGACCTCGGGGTCGAGGTTGTTCATGAGCATTCGCAGTGGTGCTTCGGACTGCCACGATCGGGCAGTCAGGGTGGTGCCGCGCGCGGCACGGACTGGTCGGGCGCCGGGCAGTGCCATGATGGCCTCCGGGAGTCAGGTGAGGTCGGCGTGGTCGTGGGCCACGCGCAGCAGGGCGCCGTCGGCCAGGAGGTGCTCGACGGCTGTCAGGCGAGGTTCGAGGTGCGCATCGGGCCCGGGGCCGCCGACCGCGTCGGCCACCAGGTCGGCCACGGCGGCCGTGGCCGGGGCCGGGTGGAGCGGCGCCCGCAGGAGCAGCCCGTGCGTGGCGGCCAGGATCTCCACGGCGAGGATGCGCCGCAGGTTGTCGACCGCTTCGCGCAACTTGCGCCCGGCGCCCCAGCCCATCGACACGTGGTCCTCCTGGCCGGCGCTGGTCGAGATCGTGTCCACGCTGGCCGGCGCAGCCAGGCGTCGGTTGGTGGTGACCATCGCTGCCTGGGTGTACTGGGCGATCATCAGGCCCGAGTTCACGCCGGCATCCGGAGTGAGGAACGGCGGCAGGCCGTGGGACCGGGCCGGGTCCAGCAGGCGATCCGTGCGACGTTCCGACAGCGCCGACAGGTCGGCGATCGGGATGGCCAGCAGGTCGGCTGCGTAGGCGACCGGGGCGCCGTGGAAGTTGCCGCACGATGCCACCCGACCGTCGGGCAGCACGACCGGGTTGTCGATGAAGCTCACCAGCTCCCGATCGGCGATGGTGGCCACGTGGTCGATCGTGTCGCGCCCGGCCCCGTGGACCTGCGGTGTGCAGCGCAGGGAGTAGGCGTCCTGGACCCGGTCGTCGTCGTGGCGGTGGCTGGCCACGATCGGTGACTCGGCCAGCAGCGCACGCAGGTTGGCGGCGCTGGCCTGCTGGCCCACCTGCGGACGCATCCCGACCAGGTCGGCATCGAAGGCACGGTCGGTGCCCATCAACGCCTCGGTCGACATCGCCCCGGCGATGTCGGCCACGAGGTACAGGTCGCGCAGGTCGGCGACTGCCAGCACGAGCATCCCGAGCATGCCGTCGGTGCCGTTGACCAGGGCCAGTCCCTCCTTCGCCGACAGCACCAACGGTTGCAGGTCTGCCGCCGCCAGCGCCCGCGCCGCGGTCGTGCGACCGTCGGGGGTGTCGACCATCCCCTCGCCCAGCAGTGCCAGGGCAGCCGTGGCCAGTGGGGCGAGATCGCCGCTGGCACCGACCGAGCCGTGTTCGGGCACCACTGGGGTGATGGCGAGGTTGAGGAGGTCGCAGATTGCCTGGGCAACGATGGGCCGGACGCCCGCGAATCCCATCGCGAGGCTGCGTGCGCGCAGCAGCATCATGGCGCGCACCACCTCTCGCTCCAGTGGCGGTCCCATGCCCGCCGCGTGGGAGCGGACCAGGGCGAGTTGCAGTTCGGCACTGCGGTCGGTCGGGATGACGGTGTTGGCGAGTGCCCCGAATCCGGTCGACACGCCGTAGACGGGATCGTCGCGGTCTGCCAGTCC
This sequence comes from Nitriliruptoraceae bacterium, assembly GCA_035267125.1. GTDB lineage: Bacteria > Actinomycetota > Nitriliruptoria > Nitriliruptorales > Nitriliruptoraceae > Salsipaludibacter. The sequence continues at coordinate 7,963 of DATFMD010000495.1, forward strand.
CGCCACGACGTCGGCGCCGCGTTGCAGGGCGGCGCGCGCCGAGTCGCCGAGTGCCACCGGCCGATCGCGGCGCGCGACCTCGATGACGGTGGTCGCGTCGACGCCGTTGTCCTGGAGGAGGATGGGTGCTATGGTTTCCATGGAGCGGAAGCTAACACCGTCTGATGAAAGTGTCAACCGATGGGCGATGACGACGACGGCAATGGTCGGCAGGGGCAGGCCTCGCCGACACCCCGGTCCTCGGACCGCGCCCTGGCCTTGCTGACGGCTGTCATCGAGACCGAGGGAGAACCCTCGCTGACCCAGCTGTCGGCGCAGGTCGACCTGGCGCCGTCGACGGCAAGTCGCCAGTTGGCCTCACTGGAGGCTGCCGGCATGGTGGCCCGCGGGGCAACGGGCTACGTGGTCGGACCGACGATGGTGCGATTGGCCCACCGGGTGGTTGGCGCACGTCCGGTCGCACAACTCGCCCAACCGATCCTCGACGACCTGGCTGCCACGACGGGGGAGTCGGCCTATCTCGCCGTGGGCCACGACGACGTTGCCGCCATCTACGTCGCCGCCGCGGAGGGCACCCACCACCTGCGCCATGCGGGCTGGCGGGGTCGGACCGTGCCCCGGGCCACCACGGCCGTGGGCGCGGCCCTGGCCGGCACGCCGGCCACGGTGCACGACGCCATCGAGACGGGCATCACCGCCATTGCTGCCCCGGTCGCGACCGTGGGCGGACCAGCGATGGCGATCGTGGTGCTGGGACCGACCTTTCGCCTGGAACCCGGCCACGGTGCTGCGATGGATGCCGTGCTGGCGGCTGCGACCGCGCTGGGGGAGTTGGTGGGTGCCACCTGATCGCACCCCTGAAGGCGATGGCGGCGACTATCGTTGCGGCTCCCCAGCCACAGGAGCACGTCCATGGAGCACGGACCGGTCGAGGTCGTCGTCGTGGAGTTTCCCGAAGGACGATTCACGGGCAGGATCATCCCGGAACTGGTGTCGCTGGTCGATGCCGGCACGATCGCGGTGATCGACGCGGTCTTCGTTCGTCGCGATCCCGACGGTGACCTGTTGGTCATCGAAGCCGACGGCTTCCACGACGTGGAGGCGCCCGACGAGATCGACGACCTCCTGGTCGAGGACCCCGAGGACCTGTTGTCCGACGAGGACATTCGCGACCTGACGGCGGGGATTGCACCCGGCGGGGCAGCGGCCGTGCTGGCATTCGAACATCGCTGGGCGGTCGGGTTGCGCAACGCGATCGTGGATGCCGGCGGCCACCTCGTCGCCAACGTCCGCATCCCCGCAGAGGTCGTCGACGAGGTCGCCGAGATGGTGGCCGAGTCCGGCGATGACTGAACCCGTGGGCCCGATCCGCTCGTTCGACCCCCGCCATCCGAAGGACCCGGACACCGCACTGCCCACCGCAACGGACAAAGGAACGATGACATGCGACGTCGACGCGTAGGACGACCAGGACTTGTCGGGACGATGGCGCGCACCGCCGCGATCACCGGCACCGCCACGGCCGTGCACGGCAGCATGACCAACCGGCAGGCATCGAAGCAGCAGGCGGCCCACGAGGACCAGGCCGCGCAGCAGGCGGCGCTGGACTCGCAGGCGCAGGTGGCGCAGATGCAGGCCGAGATGGACGTCATGAAGGCCCAGCAGGCAGCCGCCCAGGCTGCCCCGCCGACAGCCCCCGCCGCGCCTGCCGCCGGCGGTGGTGACATGATGTCCCAACTGACGCAACTGGCCGACCTCAAGGCGCAGGGCGTGCTCAGCGACGACGAGTTCACGGCGGCCAAGGCCAAGCTGCTCAGCAGCTGACCACGCCGGCACGGGCCGGGCGCGATTCGGCCTTGGTGGGGCGGCGGCGTACCCTCGGGCACTCTCCGCCGTTGCCAGGCCCCCGATGTCACGACACACAGAGCGCCGTCCGCCGACGGCCGACATGCACCCGTTGCGCCGCCTGTGGGTGTATGCCGGCGACCACCGGCCGACGATCATCTGGGCCAGCTTCCTGTCGGTGCTGAACAAGCTCGTCGACCTTGCTCCGCCCTTCCTCATCGGTGCCGCAGTCGACGTGGTCGTGCGTGGCGACGCCTCGTGGATCGCCACCGTCTTCGGGGTGACCGACGCCAGCCGGCAACTGCTGGTGGTGGCGGTCCTGTCCGCGCTGGTGTGGGGTGTCGAGTCGGTGGCCGAGTACGGCTACAGCGTCGCATGGCGCAATCTCGCCCAGGCGATCCAGCACGACGCACGCATCGATGCCTATGCGCACGTGCAGCACCTCGACCTCGCATACTTCGAGGACCAGTCCACCGGTGGACTCATGTCGGTCCTCAATGACGACGTCAACCAACTGGAGCGGTTCCTCGACACGGGCGCCAACCACATTCTCCAGGTCCTGGCCACGGTCGTGTTCGTGGGGGCGACCTTCGTGGTCCTGGTTCCCACGATCGCGCCGCTGGCCTTCCTGCCGATCCCGGTGATCCTGTGGGGGTCGGTGCGCTTCCAGCGACGCCTCGAGCCGCTCTATGCCCGGGTGCGCGACCGGGTCGGACAACTCAACCAGGTGTTGGCCAACAACCTCGGCGGCATCGCCACGATCAAGGCGTTCAACGCCCAGGACCGCGAGGTGATGCGCGTCACCGAGGCCTCCGACGACTACCGCCAGGTCAACGCCGACGCGATCCGCCTGTCGAGCGCCTTCGTGCCATTGATCCGGATCGCCATCCTGTTCGGCTTCGTCGCGACGCTGTACCTGGGTGGCAACCTGGCCCTGGAGGGTGCGTTGGCGGTGGGCACGTACTCGGTGCTGGTCTTCCTCACCCAGCGCCTGTTGTGGCCGCTGACGCGGTTGGGCGAGGTCTTCGACGACTACCAGCGCGCCATGGCGTCCGTGCGGCGCCTGCTCGACCTGATGGCGATCCAGCCGGCCATCCGCTCGGGCACGACCTCCCTGCCACGACCACTGGACGGTCCCGTCGCCGGCGAGGTCCGTTTCGACGACGTGCACTTCGGCTACGCCACCGGCACCGAGGTGTTGCACGGGGTCGACGTGGCCGTCCCGGCGGGGTCCACCCATGCCATCGTCGGGCCCACCGGTGCGGGCAAGTCGACGATCGTGAAACTCCTGCTGCGGCTGTACGACGTCACGGCCGGTGCCGTGGTGGTCGACGGCATCGACGTGCGGGACGTCGACCTGGGACAGTTGCGTGACGCCATGGGCGTGGTCAGCCAGGACGTGTTCCTGTTCCACGGCACGGTGCGCGACAACATCGCCTACGGGAAGGTCGGCGCCTCCGACGACGAGGTCTGGGCTGCCGCCGACCTGGCCGAGGCCGCGGCGTTCATCCACGCGATGCCCGACGGGCTGGACACCGTGGTCGGGGAGCGGGGCCAGAAGTTGTCGGGCGGCCAGCGCCAACGACTGTCGATCGCGCGAGCCCTGCTGCGCCAGCCCGAGATCCTGGTGCTGGACGAGGCCACGTCGTCGGTCGACAACGAGACCGAGGCCGCGATCCAGCGCTCCCTTGCCCGCGTCTCGCACGACCGCACGACCATCGTCATCGCCCACCGCCTGTCCACGGTGCGTCACGCCGATCGCATCCACGTCCTGGACGCCGGGCGCGTGGTCGAGGCCGGTACCCACGAGGAGTTGCTCGCGCTCGACGGGGTCTACGCCGGGCTGTGGCAGGTCCAGACCGGCGAGGCCGGGCTGGTTGCCACTGGTGAGGTGGTGTGACCCGTCCGGGGGAATGGCAGTCTGGACAGGTCGGTTGGGTCAGGCGGCCACCCGTCACCCACATCACGAGGAGCCACCATGCACCGCACTGTCGACGTCGTCGTCCTGGGAGCGGGACCCGCCGGTGAGAACGTCGCCGACTACGCCAGCCGGCACGGTCTCGACGTGGTGGTCGTCGAGCGAGAACTGGTCGGCGGCGAATGCTCGTACTGGGCGTGCATGCCCTCCAAGGCGCTGCTGCGTCCGTCCGAGGTGCTGGCGGCGGCGCGGCGGGTGCCCGCTGCCGCAGGGGCGGTGACGGGCGAGGTCGACGTCGCGGCCACGCTGCGGTCGCGTGATGCCTTCGCGTCGAACTGGGACGACTCGTCCCAGGTCGACTGGCTGGACTCGGTCGGGGTCGAGTTGGTGCGAGGGCACGGCCGCCTCGTGGGTGAGCGCGCGGTCGACGTCGGCCACGACGATGGCACGACAACCTCGCTGACGGCAACCGTCGGGGTCGTCGTGGCCACCGGGACCTCAGCGGCGATGCCGCCCATCGACGGGTTGGACGAGGTCGGAGCGTGGGACAATCGCGACATCACGACGGTCGAGGACGTTCCCGCTCGATTGGTGGTCCTCGGCGGCGGCGTCGTGGGTGTCGAGATGGCCCAGGCGATGGCCCGACTGGGTTCGTCGGTGACCATCGTGGAACTCGAGAAGCGTCTCGTCGGCGGTGAGGAGGCTGCCGCGGGGGCGGCGCTTCGTGCCGCCCTGGAGGCCGACGGGATCACGGTCCTGACCGGGGTCCGGGCCGCCAGTGTCCGGCGTGACGACGACGGCGACGTGGTCGTGGAGTTGGCCGAGCCCGGAGACGATCTCGACGCCGGGTCCGGAGCAGAGCCGGATCGCGACGGGCGTCCGACCGAGGTTCGCGGCGACGAACTGCTGGTGGCGGTCGGTCGCCGTGCCAACACCGACGACATCGGGCTGGACGCGGTCGGTGTCGAGACCGAGCGCGGCTTCATCGAGGTCGACGGTCACCTGCGGGTGCCGGGCCACGACTGGCTGTCGGCCGTGGGTGACGTCAACGGCCGGGCGCTGCTCACCCACCAGGGCAAGTACCAGGCGCGCCTCGTCGGTGATCGACTGGGTGGGAAGGTCGTCGACGAGGCGTGGGCCGATGACCGTGCGGTGCCCCGCGTCGTGTTCACCGACCCGCAGATCGCCGCGGTCGGCATGACCGAGGAACAGGCGCGGGAGGCAGGCCTGGACGTGCTGGTCGTCGAGCACGACACCGGCCACGTGGCGGGGGGCTCGCTGCAGGGCAAGGACGCCGGCGGGCCCGCGCGCCTGGTGATCGACGCCTCCCGTGACGTCGTCGTCGGGGCGACGTTCGTGGGCGCCGGAGTGGCCGACCTGCTGCACGGCGCCACCATCGCGATCGTGGGTGAGGTGCCGATTGCGCGACTGTGGCACGCCGTGCCGCCGTTTCCGACCGTGTCGGAGGTCTGGCTGCGCCTGCTCGAGGCGACTCGCGGGGACGCGGACTGAACCGCGCGCAGTGTGTCGGAGGTGCTCCGTCTCGCGGAGCGTCAGTCCCCGGAGTTCGAGTCCGCGATCACGCGACGGAAGAAGTGGGCGCTGGCCTTGGGTGTGCGGACCAACGTGTCGTAGTCGACGTGCACGATGCCGAAGCGCATGCCGTAGCCCCACGCCCACTCGAAGTTGTCCAGCAGTGACCACGCGAAGTACCCGCGCAGGTCGATCCCGGCCGCGACCAGGTCGTGGGCGACCTGGAGGTGGTCGGACAGGTAGGCGATTCGGTCCTGGTCATCGATGACGGGTGCGGCAGCAGCGCCGTCCAGTCCCGCCACCACGGTGTTGTCGGGGAAGGCGCCGCCGTTCTCGGTGATGAAGATCGGCATCGACCCGTAGTCGTCGACCACCCGGTGCACGATGTCGGCCAGTCCCGAGGCTTCGATCGGCCAGTCCATGGCCGTCCGCGGGCCCGGCGGCGGTGCGGCGGCGACGCCCATGGTGCCGGGCTCGGGCGCCGAGCCCTCGCCGGCCGCGACCCACAACGGGTGGTAGAAGTTGATGCCCAGCCAGTCGAGCGGTTGCGAGATCATGTCGAGGTCGCCGTCGCGGATCACCGACAGGTCCGCGACGGGCGCCCAGTCGGCGAGGACGTCATCGGGGTAGGCGCCACGGAACAGGGGATCGAGCCAGGCGCGGTTGCGGCCCCCGTCGACGAACCGAACTGCCTCGTGGTCGGCAGCAGTGGTGCCGGTCGTCGTGACGGTGGCGATGTTGAGCACGATGCCGAGTTGGGCCGGTTCGTCACGCTCGTGGCCGGCCACGTCACGCATGACCTCGATGGCACGGCCATGCGACAGCAGCAGGTGGTGACAGGCCGCGACCGCGGTGTCGTCGTCGCGGATGCCCGGTGCATGCTCGCCGTCGCCGTGGCCCAGGAAGGCAGCACACCAGGGTTCGTTGTGGGTGGCCCACATGGTGACCGTGCCCAGGGCCTCGGTGACGGTTGCCGCATAGTCGACGAAGGCGTCGACGGTGCTGCGGGCGGCCCAGCCACCGCGGTCCTGCAGCCACTGCGGAAGGTCCCAGTGGTACAGCGTCGCCGATGGTTCGATCCCACGCTCGAGCATCCCGTCGACGAGTCGGCGGTAGAAGTCGAGGCCTGCCTGGTTCACCTGCCCGGACGCGTCCGGAACGATGCGCGGCCACGCGATGGAGAACCGGTAGGCGTCGACCCCAAGCCAGGCCATGAGGTCGAGGTCCTCGGCCCAGCGGTGGTAGTGGTCGACGGCGACCGCACCGGTGTCGCCGTTCACGGTCGCGCCCGGCACGGCACTGAACGTGTCCCAGATCGACGCTCCACGACCATCCTCGTCGACGGCGCCCTCGATCTGGTAGCTGGACGTGGCGACGCCCCAGACGAAGTCACGCGGAAACGTCCGGTCGAGGGACGGAACCCGACGTGCCAGCAGTCGACTCGACTCCTCGTCGACCCCGGCGGGCTGGGGGGTGGGCTGGGCTGCAGTCATCGAGTGGCTCCGTTCGCCTGGGCGGGGCAGGGCGCTGGCACGTGGGGTGACGTGACGCGTGGGGTTGCAAGGATGGCCTGTCGGCGGCACTGCTGCCAGCGTGGTCATGGTGATCGTGGGGGTCATCGTCCGGGCGGGGCCAACGTGGCAGTGGCGGTCAGGGCCGTTTCCAGGTCACGCCACAGGTCCTCGACGTCCTCGCAGCCCACGCTCAGGCGCAGCAGCGATGGCGGCAGGTGTTCCTGGCCCGCCAGGCCGCCCCGTCGCTCCATCGACGTCTCGACGCCACCCAGGCTGGTCGCATGACGCACCAACGTCGTGGCACCACACAGTGCGTCGGCACGGGCAGCACCGCCGGTGACCTCGAAGGACAACATGGCGCCGAACCCGTCCATGGAGCTGGCGGCCAACGCGTGACCCGGATGGTCGGGCAGCCCCGGCCACCGCACGAGGTCGACGTCGGGATGCGCGGCCAGGCGTGTCGCCAGCACGTGGGCAGACGACTGTGCCGCCGCCAGTCGCAGCGACAACGTGCGGATGCCGCGCAGGGCCAGGAACATCTCGAGGGTGCCCGGGGTGGCACCGTGCAGGGTCCTGGCCGTGCGCAGGTCGTCGAGCAGACCGGTGTCCGTCGTGACGGCCAGTCCCGCCAACAGGTCGGAGTGGCCGCCCAGGAACTTGGTGGCCGAGTGGACCACGACGTCGGCCCCCATGGACAGCGGGCGCTGGTTGAGCGGCGTCGCGAAGGTGTTGTCGACCGCGAGCAGACACCCGTCCGGTCGCGGCGCGCCACAGATCGCCGGCACGTCCGCGACCGTCAGCAAGGGGTTCGAGGGGGACTCGACCCAGACCAACGCCGCCCGGGCACACGCCGCGATCCAGTCGGCGGTCGCGGTCGGCGCCAGTCGGACCACGTTCCACCGTCCGCGGTCTGCGCCGCGGTCGGCGAGCATCGCCACCCCCTGGTAGCAGTCGTCGGGGATGACGACGTCGGCGCCGGCCGGCACCTGGTCGAACACGGCCGCCACGGCCGCCATGCCCGAGGAGAAGGCGACGGCGTGGCCACCCTCGAGGCCGCCCACGACGTCCTCGAACGCCTCCCATCCCGAGGTGGCGTCGGCGCGCGAGTAGAGGCGGGCGTCTCCATGCTCGAACGTCGATGCCGGCACCATCGGCGGATTGCTGGGTGCACCGGCTCCGTGGGGCCGGCCAGCGGCGACGACCCACGACGTGGGGGAGAGTCCGGCGCCGGCCGGGGTGGGTGCCCTGGCGTGGTCGGGAGGAGGCATCACGGTTCCGGCGACGTGGACGGGTGGCCTGCGGGGGCGGTGCAGGTGTCACGAAGCCTACGTTGTGGGCACCCCGGGCGACGCCCGGGGATTCGTGCCGGTGTCGGCGGCACCCTTGCGGCCATGGAGGTGGACGTGTCCGACCACGATCGCGGCACCGGCGCCAGCCATGCCCGGCTGCAGTGCACCTCCCACGACTGCGGACTGCGGTTCCCGGTGCCGGTCGAGGTGCGGATGGCCGACGGCTGCCCGCGTTGTCACGGGTCGCTGGCCGAGCCAGCAGCCGTCCGAACCGACTGGCCCGTGGCCGCCCGGGGGTCGACCACCGCGCAACCCGGTCCACACGCGGCGACGGGTTCGGGGGACCACGACACGGGCAGCGCGGGGCACGTCGACATGGTCGCGACCTCCGGGCACGAGGTCGTGGCGCTGCTGGACAACGTTCGCAGTGCCCGCAACGTCGGCGCGATGCTGCGCACTGCCGATGCCATGGGTGTCGCGCACCTGCACCTGGGCGGCATCACGTCGCCGGGCGACCATCCCGGGGTTGCCAAGACCGCCCTGGGGGCACAGGAGTCGGTCGCGTGGAGCAGTCATCCGGACGGCGTGGCGCTCGTGGCCGCCCTTCGTTCCGACGGGTGGGAGGTGTGGGCGATCGAGGAGGGCGTCGGAGGCGAGTGGTTGGGTGCCGCGTGCGCCGACGTCGCGGCGCGTCCGACCCGCATCGTGGTCGTGGTGGGCCACGAGGTCGCCGGCATCGATCCCGCCATCCTGGAGATCGTCGATCGACGTGTCGCGATCCCGATGCGCGGGACCAAGCGCAGCCTCAACGTCGCCACCGCGTTCGGGATCGCCACCTACACGCTGACCGCGACGTGACCCAGCGGGGTCGCCGACGACCGTCATCGACAGGCAATACCGTTGCCTTCCCCGGACGCGCACGTGCAGTGCCCACGATGCGCCATCCGACCACCCCCGCAGAACGGTTCCTCCAGTGCCCATCGAAGACGTTGTCGACGGTCTCCTCGAGACCACCGTCATTCCCAGTTTCAGCCGGATCGGGCCGTTGGTCCGGCGGCCGCTGTTCGAGTGGGAGCCCGCCAGTGCCGACCTCACCGGTGCCGTGGCCGTCGTGACGGGGTCGTCGTCGGGCATCGGCCGTGCCGTCGCCACGGAACTGGTCGCGCTGGGTGCCACGGTGTGGGTGACGAGTCGATCCCGGGATCGAGCCGATGCGGCGGCCGCCGAGATCGCTGCGGCCGCGGCCGACCTCCATGCAGGCAGTGCCGGGTCCGGGGCAGCAGACCGCGCGGTCGGAGCCGGCGCCGTCGAGCCCAGGGCCGCGGGGCCGGGAACCACGATCGCCCACGCCGTGGACATGGGTGAACTGGACCAGGTGCGCGACTTCGCGACCCGCGTCAAGTCCGAGTCCGGACAGGTCGATCTGCTGATCCACAACGCCGGTGCACTGACCGAGGAGCGCTTCACCACGTCGGCAGGCATCGAGGCCACCGTGGCTGCCCATCTCGTCGGCCCGTACCTGTTGACGCGGGCGTTGGTCGAGGCGTTGGCGCCGGATGCGCGCATCCTGTTCATGTCCTCGGGTGGCATGTACACCCAGGGCCTGACCCTGTCGGGACTGGAGATGTCGCCGGATTCCTACCGCGGCGCCGTCGCCTACGCCCGGGCCAAGCGCGCCCAGGTCGTGCTGTCGGAGTTGCTGGCCCGGGAACTCGCCGGGCAGGCAGTGGTCCACGCCACGCATCCGGGCTGGGCGGCAACCGACGGCGTGAGTGCCGGGCTGCCGGTGTTCGACACGGTCATGGGCCCACTGCTGCGCTCGCCGGAGGAGGCCGCCGACACCATGGTGTGGCTGGCCACGGCCGATGAGCCGGCCACGACGTCTGGCGACTTCTGGCACGACCGCCGTCGACGCTCCACGCACAAGTTGCGGGCAACGCACACCGACCCCGCCCGCCGGGCACGCCTGGTCGAGTGGCTGGACACCCGCATCGCCGAGGCCGATGCCGTCGCGGCCACGTCGGCCGACGACTGATGGGCCATCGGGCCGTGCGATCGCCCGGGGACTGACACCGGGCGGGCGTCAGCGGCGACTGCGGGCGATCGCAGCGGCGGCCAGTTCCTCCTGGACGTTGTGGTCACCCGGGGTCCTGGACCAGGTGCCGTCCGGATGCAGGTCCCACGACAGCGCCTCGTCGGCCAGCAACTGGTCGACGATGGTGTCCAACTGGACCCGCAGGTCGGCCTGGTCGACCGGGGTCACCGCCTCGACCCGGTTGTCGAGATTTCGTGACATCAGGTCGGCCGAGCCGATCAGGTAGGCGCCGGGCTCGGGGTCCTCACCGAACCGGTAGATGCGCGAGTGCTCGAGGAACGGCCCGACCACCGACTTGACCCGGATGTTGTCGGACAGGCCGGGAATGCCCGGTCGCAGGCAACACGTCGTTCGCAGCACGAGGTCGATCGAGGCGCCGGCAGTGCTCGCGGCGTACAGGGCGTCGATGATGTCGTGGTGGGCGAGGTGGTTGGCCTTCATGAAGATGCGCCCATCGGGGTGCGTCTGGGACTCGATCAGTTCGGTCAGGCGCGGGCGCAGCGTCGTCGGGGCGATCAACAGCTTCTTCGGTCGCAGGTTGCGACTGTGCCCGGTGAGCATGTTGAACAACTGGCCCAGGTCGGCAGTCAGGACTTCGTCGGCGGTGAACAGCCCGATGTCCTCGTAGAAGCGGGCCGTCTTCGGGTTGTAGTTCCCCGTGGCGATGTGGCCGTAGCGGCGGATGCGCCCGTCCTCGTCCTCGCGCACGACCAGTGCGGTCTTGGTGTGGGTCTTGAGTTCCACGAAGCCGTAGACCACGTGGACACCGGCCTCCTCCAACTTTCGTGCCCACCCGATGTTGGCTTCTTCGTCGAACCGCGCCTTGAGTTCCACCAGCACGACGGCCTGCTTGCCCTCGGCAGCGGCGCGGATCATGGCGTGCACCACGGGGGAGTCACCCGACGTGCGGTACAGCGTCTGCTTGATGGCCAACACCCTCGGGTCGGCCACCGCCGACTCGATGAACTTCTGGGTGGAGGTGGCGAAGGACTCGTAGGGGTGGTGCACGAGCAGGTCGCGTTCGCGCAACGTGGCGAAGATGTCGGTGGTGCCCCGGAACGCCGTGAGGTCGAGCGGACGCCAACCGGGGCGCTTGAGGTCGGGTCGGTCGAGGTCGTAGAGCTCGCCGACCGCGCCCAGGTCCAGCGGTCCGGACGTGATCACGACCTCGTCGTCGTCGAGGTCGAGTTGGTCCTGCAGCATGCTGCGAACGTTGACGGGCATGTCGCGGGCGACCTCGAGTCGTACCGCACGACCGAAGCGTCGTTCCTTGATCTCGCTGGCGATGGTCTCCATCAGGTC
>DATFMD010000496.1:0-2465 GCA_035267125.1 Nitriliruptoraceae bacterium
GCAGCGGTGCGTTCTCAGAGGTTGCCGTCGTGGGATCGATGCGTGCGCTGATCCGGGTGCGCGGACACGCCGGCGAGGCGGTCGCCTGACCGGCACCCGCACTCGAGCCCGATCTCGGGGAAGGGCGTGCTGCCGGTCGCGAAGATGGCGCTGCCCGGCGTCACCTCGCTGATCGCATCCGCTGCCAGGATGACCGCGGCCGCCGTCCAGGTGCTCTGCTCCACCGGCCAGCGCACGTCGTCGGTGAACACGTGCCCGGTCCAGTACGACCCGTCCGGGTCGCGCAGGTGCTGCATGTCGGCCACGAGGGCGCGTGCCTGGTCGCGACGGCCGACAGCTGCCAGTGCGCAGGCCAGCTCGCAGGTCTCGGCACCGGTGACCCAGGGGTGGTCGTCGACGCAGCGGATGCCCAGGCCGTCGACCACGAAGTCCGACCAGCGACGATCCAGTCGGCGATGGGCGGCCGAACCCCGGACGACGCCACCGAGCACGGGGTAGTACCAGTCCATCGAGAACCGCGTCCTCGGTGCGAACAGTTGCTCGTGTGCCCGCAGGGCATGGCCCAGGCGCCCGACGGCCAACTCCCAGTCCGGTTGCGCACGCCCCATCTCCGCCGCCAGCGAGACACCGCACGCCAGCGCATGGTGGATGCTCGCGCTGCCCGCGACCAGCGCCTCCTCGGCTGGCTTCCCGTCGGCGTCCAACGCCCACCCGATCCCGCCGAAGGGCAGTTGCATGCCGACCACCAGGTCCAGTGCGCCGCGAACGGTCGGCCACACCCATTCGAGGAGGTCGCGATCACGACGCACCAGCCAGTGGTGCCATGCGCCCACTGCCACGTAGGCGCACATGTTGGCGTCCACGCCGGGCTCGTCGACCGTGCCCTCGGTCAGGCGCCGGGGCCACGAGCCATCAGGTCGCTGCGCGTGGACCAGCCACTCCCATGCACGGTGTGCTGCGACGGGCTCGCCACCCACGAGCAACGCCATGGCGCACTCCACATGGTCCCACGGGTCGACCTGCCCACCGGGAAACCACGGGATCGCGCCCGAGGGCTCCTGCGCACGGGCGATGGCGCCGGCAGTGGCGCGAACGTCTGCCTCGCTGAGCACGCCGGGCAGGTACGGCACCTGCGCCATCACGAACTCGAGTCGAGGTGGGCAGGCGTCGCGGGCGTGGTGACCGCGGCGGCCGGGGCAGCGGCGACAGCGGCGGCATCAGGCGCAGGGACTGGGGGCTTGGTGAGATACAGGACCAGGCTCTTGCCGATGACCGGGTCGAGCAGGCGCTCGGCCGTCCGCGTCACCCATGGCCGCCGCATCATGTCCCACACCAGCATGTCGTGGTAGCGCCGCACCAACGGGTTGTCGTCGTTGTCGACGCCGACCGCACACTTGAGCCACCAGTACGGCGCGTGCAGCGCATGGGCGTGGTCACTGCCGTCCACGACGAGCCCGGCCGCCTCAAGTTTCGCGACCAGGTCGGCCTTCGAGTAGATGCGCACGTGGCCACCCTCGACGTCGTGATAGGCGTCCGACAGCGTCCAGCACACCCGTTCGGGCAGCCAACTGGGCACGGTCACCGCCACGGTGCCGCCGGCACGGACGACCCGCACCAGTTCCGCGATCGCAGCCTCGTCTGCCGGGATGTGTTCGAGCACCTCGGCAGCCACGACCCGATCGAACTCGCCGTCGGCGAACGGCAGGTGCAAGGCGTCCCCAGGCACGGTTTCCGCGGACGCCGTCGGTGGCACCTCACCGGCTTCGCGCATCGCCGCGAACATGGTCGCCACGCCCGCAAGTTCGTCCGCGTCCTGGTCGAAGGCGACGACGTCGGCGCCCATCCGGAACACCTCGAAGGCGTGCCTGCCGGCGCCGCACCCCATGTCCAGGACGCGCTCGCCCGGTTGCACGCCCAGACGGGAGAAGTCGACGGTCAGCATCACGTGTCCCCATCGTCGGACCCGACACCTGTCGATCCTGCATCACCGGCTGGACCGGCATCACCGCCTGGGCCGGCAGCGGCGATGGCGCGCCGGTAGGCGGTCGCGGTGGCCCTGGCGACGGCAGGCCAACTGAACCGCTCGACGGCACGGTCACGTCCATGGCGTCCCATGCGCGCCCGTCGATCGGGATCGGCCAACAGGTCGGACAGGGCATGCGCAAGCTCGCCGGCGTCACCCGGGGCGACCAGCCAGGCGGCACGGTCGTCGTCGCCCACGACCTCCGGAATCGCACCGGCACGACTGGCCACCAGCGGCGTGCCGCAGGCCATCGCCTCCACCGTCGGCAACGAAAAGCCTTCGTACAGCGACGGCACACAGGCGATCTCGGCCGATCCGACCAGCGCCGCCAACTCGCCATCCGACAGCCCCGACACGACCTGCACGACATCACCGATCGCCAGCTCCTCGATCAACTGCTCGGTCGGACCGCCCGGCCGGGGCGAACCCACCAGGACCAACT
>DATFMD010000497.1:0-2462 GCA_035267125.1 Nitriliruptoraceae bacterium
GGCCCGTCGCGCAACCGCCAGGTCGGTGACGCCCCAGCGACGCAGTGCCGCCTTCAGGGCCGCCAGGGTGAGCACCCGGGTCGCGGGTTCGGGCGGCGGGCCGAACCGGTCACGCAGTTCCTCGGTGAGTTCCTTGACCCCGGAGGCATCACGGATGGCCGCGATGCGCTTGTACAACTCCAGACGCTGGTGGTCGTCGGGCACGTAGCTGGCCGGCAGCGTGGCATCCACGGGCAGGTCGACGCTGATCTCGACCTCCTCCTCGATCGCCTCACCGGTCAGGTCGGCGACCTCCTCCTTGAGCAGTTGCGTGTACATGTCGAAGCCGACCGCGGCCACCTGGCCGGACTGCTCGGCGCCCACGACGTTGCCGGCGCCGCGGATCTCGAGGTCACGCATCGCGATCGACAGGCCCGACCCCAGGCGCGAGTTCTCGGCGATGGTGCGCAGGCGCTCGTAGGCCGGCTCGGTCAGCGACGCGTGCGGCGGGAACAGGAAGTAGGCGTAGCCCCGCTTGGCAGAACGCCCGACGCGACCACGCAACTGGTGCAACTGGCCCAGGCCCAGCAGGTCGGCGCGTTCGATGATCAGCGTGTTGGCGTTGGGGATGTCGAGGCCCGACTCGATGATCGTCGTCGACACCAACACGTCGTGGTCGCCCTCCCAGAACTTGACCATCACCTCCTCGAGTGCGCGTTCGTCCATCTGGCCGTGCGCGACGGCGACGCGGGCGTCGGGCACCAACTCCTGCAGGCGCGCAGCCACCGAGTGGATCGTGTCGACCTGGTTGTGGAGGTAGAACACCTGCCCGTCGCGCAGGAGTTCCCGCCGGATCGCCAGGGTCACCTGGCCCTCGTCGTAGGCCTGGACCAGGGTCGTGACCGGCTGGCGGTCCTCGGGAGGCGTCTCGATCACCGACAGGTCACGGATGCCGGCGACCGCCATCTCCAGCGTCCGCGGAATCGGCGTCGCCGACATCGACAGCACGTCGACGGACGTGCGCAGTTGCTTGAGCCGTTCCTTCTGGGCGACCCCGAACCGCTGTTCCTCGTCGATGACCACCAAGCCGAGGTTCTTCCAGCGCACGTCCTTGCCCAGCAGGGCATGCGTGCCCACGACCAGGTCGACGGTGCCGTCGTCGACACCTGCCAACACCTGGCGCCGGTCCGCGTCGGTCACGAATCGGGACAGCATCCGGACCTGGACCGGGAACCCCGCGAAGCGTTCCTTGAAGGTCTCGAAGTGCTGCTGTGCCAGGATCGTGGTGGGAACCAGCACGCACACCTGGGTGCCGCCGAAGATGGCCTTGGCCGCGGCCCGCACGGCCACCTCGGTCTTGCCGAAGCCCACGTCGCCGGCCAACACCCGGTCCATCGGCAGCGGTGCCTCCATGTCACGCTTGACCTCGTCGATGACCGTCACCTGGTCGGGGGTCTCGACGTGGGCGAAGGAGTCCTCGAGTTCCCGCTGCATCATCCCGTCCGGGGCGAAGGCCGTGCCCTGGGCATGCATCCGGGCGGCGTAGAGCCTGATCAGTTGTCCGGCGATGTCGCGGACCGATCCCCGCACGCGCTCCTTGGCCCGCTCCCACTGGGCGCCGCCCAGCCGCATCGGCCGCGGGCTGTCACCGCCCTGGTATCGGGCGATGGCATCGACCTGGTCGGACGGGATGAAGAGCGTGTCCTCCTTGGCGTACTCGACCACGACGTAGTCGCGGGTCACCGGCAGGCCGTCGGGGCCCCGGTACTCGCGCGTGACCAGGCCCCGAAACAGTCCGACACCATGCGTGCGGTGCACGATCGCGTCGCCCGGTTCCAGTCCTGCCACGGTGTCCAGGGCCTTGCCACGGGCTCCCATCCGGCGACCGGCGCGGCGGGTCCGGCGCGGACCGAACAGGTCCCACTCCCCCAGCAACGCGATGCCCAGGCCCGCATCCACGAACCCCTTGCGCAGCGACGACGGCACCAGTTCGACCCGTTGCCCGACCTTGTCCACGGCGACCTGGTCGAGGTCCAGCGTGGCCGGCACCAGTTCCTCCGACAGCACGTCGCGCAACCGCCGCACCGGTCCGACGCCGGCAGTGGTCGCGACCACGCGCATCCCGTCCGCCAGCCACGCCTGGCTGCGACCAGCGATCGCCTCGACGTTGCCCTTGAACGAGTCGATCGCGTCGCCGGGCAGCCGGGTCGCCCCGAACGCCGGCAGGTCCCACCGCCGCCCCGACACCCGCGCCAGCATGTCCTCCATGCTGGCGAAGCCCGCGGGTCCGAACCGCGCCATGCCGTCGGGCAGGTCCCAGGACACCTCTGCCAGCACCGTGGCCTCCTCCAGGACCTTGCCGGCACGTTCCGCGACCAGCATCGGATCGACGATCGCCACGCCCGCCCCGTCGGGCAGGAAGTCGGGCAGCAGGGCCGGATCGTGGTGCAGCAACGTGACCAGCGACTCGGCCCCGTCGAACG
>DATFMD010000498.1:0-5241 GCA_035267125.1 Nitriliruptoraceae bacterium
GGGGACACCTCGGTCGTCCAGGCCTTCCGCCTGGCCGACGAGGTCCTCCTCCAGGGTGTCCAGGGCATCACCGACCTGATCATGACGCCGGGGCTGATCAACCTCGACTTCGCCGACGTCCGGGCCGTGATGCAGGATGCCGGTGGTGCCCTCATGGGCATCGGGACGGCCCGCGGAGACGGTCGCGCGGTGGAGGCTGCCGAGGCCGCCATCTCCTCGCCGCTGCTCGAGGAGTCGATCGATGGCGCCCAGGGCGTGCTGCTCATGCTTGCCGGTGGTTCCGACCTCGGCCTGTTCGAGGTGTCCGAGGCCGCCGACGTCATCACCCGCGCCGCCCACCCCGAGGCCAACATCATCTTCGGTGCCGTCATCGACGACTCGCTCGGCGACGAGGTCAAGGTGACCGTGATCGCCGCCGGGTTCGATCCGTCCATGACCGGAGAGATCGTCGAGCAGGGTGGCGTCGTGGTCACCGATGCCGACGACGTGCTCGTCGAGTCCGACGACGACTACGACGACCTCGACGAGGTCTTCCATCGCCCGGACCGTGGCGCAGCCGCCAGCGACGACGACCTGGACATTCCGTCGTTCCTTCGATGACCCTCCACCTGATCCCGGTCGACCTGGGACCGGGTGTGCGAGCCGTGTTCACCGGGCGGTCGATCGACCACGATCCCGAGGACGATGCGTCCAGCATCGGAGCTCCCGGCAACCTGAGCCATCGCCGTCCGCATCGACCGGCTGCGCTGGCGGCAGGTCGTGCAGTCGCAGCCGCGGCCATCGGGATCGACGACGCCGACGTCGTCCGCATGCGCCAGGTCCACGGGCGTGGGGTTGCGATCGTCGCTGCCGACACGCCCCGCGGTGCCGAGGTCGGCCCCGCCGATGCCGCCGTCACCACCGAGTCCGGACGTGGGCTGGCCGTGATGGTCGCCGACTGCGTGCCCGTGCTGCTTGCGGGCCGCGACGCCGTCGCCGTCGCCCACGCCGGACGCGCAGGTGTTGTTGCCGGCGTCGTCGACGCCACCGTGGCCGCTGTGCGTGACCGAGACACGGGAACGGTCCGCGCCGCCATCGGGCCCGCGATCCGCGGCTGTTGCTACGAGGTCGAGGAGGAGTTGCGCGCCGAGGTTGCCGTCGCGCATCCCGCGGCGTTCGCGACCACGACCTGGGGGACACCGTCATTGGACCTGCCGGCCGCCGTGCGGGCCACGTTGACCGACCAGGGGATCGAGGTGGCTGACGTCGGGGTGTGCACGCACTGTGACTCGCGATGGTTCAGCCACCGCCGCGACGCCGAGGCGGCGGGACGACAGGCCGGGATGGTCGTGCGGCGTGAGGGTGGGGGCGGATGACCATGGACGAGGCCGATGCCCACGCCGGTTCCGGCGCCGACAACCCCGACGAGGCCAGGGCCGGTCGGCTCGGCGCCGATCGGGTCGGCGCCGATCCCGACAGCATCGAGGCACCACCCGGTCGAGCCACGGAGACGTCGCCGCACGCCTGTCCGCGGTTCGAGAGCGACTGGAAGCCGCCGGGGCCGCCGGCGGTCGGACCGACGACGTGCGCCTGGTCGCCGTGTCGAAGACCCATCCGTGGTCGGCCCTGGTCGCCGCGGCCAATGCCGGCGTGACCGACATCGGGGAGAACCGCGTGGCGGAGTTGGTCGCCAAGATGGACCACGTCGATCGCGACGACGCCCTCGCCCGGATGCGGTGGCACTTCATCGGCCGCCTGCAGTCGCGAAAGGCCACCCACCTCGTCGGTCGTGACGTCCTGGTCCACTCCGTCGATCGTCGATCGTTGGTCGATCGTCTCCAGCGACTCGCCGATGCCGCATCGACGATGCAGGCGTTGCTGGTGCAGGTCAACGTGGCCGACGATCCGTCCAAGGCGGGGTGCAGCCTGCAGGAGGTGGATGACCTGGTCGCCTACGCTTGCGGCCAGCCCAACCTCGAGGTCGCCGGACTGATGACGATGCCCCCACTGCCGGAGCCGTCCGCGCAGGCATCCAGCACGGCGACGGCCGAGTTCGCGCGTCCGTACTTTGCGCAGCTGCGTCGTCTGCGTGACCGCCTGCAGGCGGAGTGGCCCACGGTGCGTGAACTGAGCATGGGCATGTCGGCCGACCTGGAGGCAGCAGTGACGGAGGGCGCCACGATCGTGCGCGTCGGGACCGGGGTGTTCGGACCCCGCGGCAACGGACCCTGGTTGGGGGAGCAGAACGAGGAGGCAGTGCGATGACCATGTGGCGCAAGACGCTGGAGTACCTGGGCCTCGTCGAGGAGGCCGAGGAATACGACGAGTTGCCCGAGCGCAGCGAGTACCACGACCGCGACGTGCGACCGGCCATGCACGACACGACCGGCCCCATCGACGTCGTTCGGGTGGACTCGCCGCGGGCCGGTGACCCGTCCCTGCGACCCGTGGAGGACCTCACCGAGCCGGTGGCGGTCGACGAGGCCCGTGCGGCGCCCGGCGGCCAGGACGGTCGACGCCGACGCAGCGGCGGTGGCGCGGGCCGCGCAGCGCCGCCGGACCGTCGCAGTGCGGCGCCGTCGGACCGTCGGGGTGCGGCGTCGTCCGAACGGCGCTCGTCGACCGGCGACGCCGGCAACGTTCGCCAACTGCGCCCGGAATCACAGGGCCTGTCGGGCGGTCTCGGAAGGCGGGTCGCCATCGTGGCCGTGGCCGACTACGAAAGCGGCGCCCGCGAGGTCGGACAGCGCTACCGCCAGTCGGTGCCGGTCGTGTTCGACCTGACCGATGCGCCCAACGACGACCGTCGCCGCGTGCTCGACTTCGTCGCCGGTGTGACATACGCCCTGCACGGCGAGATGGTGAAGGTCGGCAGCCGGTCGTTCCTGATCGTGCCCCAGGGCGGGGACGTGTCCGACGCCGAGTGGGACCGCCTTGCCAGCCTGGGCTATCGCACGTGAGCATCGTCTGCTGGCTGCTGCTGGCCTACCAACTGGTCGTGCTGGTCTACATCATCGCCGCGTGGGTGCCCGCCCCACCAGCGGCCCTGGGTCCGGTCTTCGGGATGACCAGGCGCCTGGTCGATCCCATCGTGCTGCCGTTGCGCCGGCGGATTCCACCGGTCAGGCTGGGCAGCGCGGCCCTGGACTCGTCGATCCTGATCCTGATCATCGGCCTGGTGTTGTTGCAGGCCGTGTTCTGCTGAGCATCCGTCGCGCGGCACCCCGCCGCGCACCCACCTCGAACGGGTTGGTGCGATACCCGTGGCGGGCCGAGAACCACAGGTAGAGCGGGTACACGGCCACCCCGAGGCGTTCGAACTGGCGAACGTGGACCGCCTCGTGTTCGAGCAGGACGCGGCTCGGAGTCGGCACCGTGCACAGCACGACCTGTCCGGCGGTGTTCGCCGTCATCCCGGCCCGTCGCAGCACCATGCCGGAGGGGCCGCCGACTCCGGTTGCCACCCACGCCCCGATGTCGCCGTTCCAGGCAACGTCGCCGCGACCGAGCACCGCCAACAGCAGTCCCGCGACCGTTGCGGGTGCTGCCCACGCCGCCGTTGCTGCCCGCGCCCGTGCGCCCCGGGGTCGCGGTGGTTCCCAGGTCGCGATGCGGCGGTCGAGGCGGCTGCCCGGAAGCTCGGGTTCGGTGGCGGGGCCGAGTCGGGCGAGTGTCCCCGAGCGCTCGAGTCGCGCTTCGTTGGCCCGGCGCACGGCGGCCGCGGCGCCCAATGCCACGAGCCCGGCGACGCCGATGGTCGAGGTGCTCGGCGTACGAGGTCGCGGCACGGGTGCATTCCTGGATCGACAGGTCACGAGCGTGTGGTCCAGACTACGTCGCGGTGGGGCGGTCGGATGCGCCAGCGGGGACCCATGCAGGGTCGTCGCACCGTCGGTCGGGTCTGCCAGTTGGGTGCCGACGCCGGGTCGTCGCAACACCCCCGGGGCCTGTACCGTCGCGACCATGGATGCTCCCCGGACCGCTTCGTCGTCACGCCATGCACTTCGCCTTGGCCTGGCGGTCGCCGTGCTGGTCGTCGTGGTCGACCAGGTCACCAAGGCGGTGGCCGAGGCGCGCCTGACGCCGGGGGAATTCGTCCCGTGGCTGTCCGACGTCATCGGGTGGCAGTTGGTCTACAACGACGGTGCCGCGTTCGGGCTGCCCCTGCCGTGGTGGGTGTTTCCGGCCGTGACCGTGATCGTGGGCGTCGTGATCCTGCGGGCCCTGCCCCAGTTGGACAGCAGACTGCCGGTGGTCGGCTACGGCCTGCTGTTGGCCGGGGCCCTGGGCAACGTGATCGACCGGATCGTGCGAGCCGGTGATGCCGGAGATCCCCGCTTCCTGCACGGCCACGTCGTGGACTTCATTGCCTGGGGGTCGTTCTGGCGGTTCAACATCGCCGACGCGGCCATCACCGTGGGCCTGACGCTGTTGGTGGTCGACATGCTCTTCGGGGCGTCGACGGCGCGCACACCACGCCAGTCGCCGGGGATGGTGGACCTTGGTGGCAAGGGTGGGGCGTCGCCGACGGTTCGGGTCATTCCGGCCGTCGGCACGGGGACGTCCGACGATGACGAGCCACTGCTGGAGCCCAGGAAGGACGCGGTGGTCCAGTCGACCGGGGAGGCACACGTGCTGGAGCCTGCCACCGACGACGTGTCGTCGCCGAGCGCGTGAGCGAGCGGACGCCCGGCACTGCATCCGATCGTGGCGGCGCAGGTGATGACCACGGCCCGCCGGATGCCATGCCCACGCCAGCCGAGTTCGCGATCGACCAGTCCATGGCGGGCACCCGCCTCGACGTGGCAGTCGCTGCCCTGACCGGCGAGAGCAGGTCCCGTGCGGCCGCCGCGATCGACGACGGTCGAGTCGTCGTCGACGGCGTCGCCCGGCCGCGTTCCCACCGACTTGACGCCGGCCAGGTCGTTGCCGTGACGCCCGTCGTCGCGCCAGCTGCCGCTCCGCCGCCCCCGCTCCCGCCGATCGTCGTCGACGACCCGGGATTCTGGGTCGTCGACAAGCCTGCCGGCATGGTCGTGCACCCCGGTCACGGGCACCCCGACGGCACCCTTGCCGATGCCGTTCGCGCCGCCGGAGTCGTCGACGTCGGACCCGACCCCACCCGCACCGGGATCGTGCACCGCCTCGACAAGGACACCTCCGGGCTCCTGGTCATTGCCCGCACCGCGACGATGCACGAGGCCCTCGTCGCCGCGATGCGCGACCGCCTGGTCACGCGCACCTACCTCTGCCTCGTGCAGG